>CASFIQ010000071.1 GCA_949294785.1 uncultured Collinsella sp. | reverse complement strand
AGGTGACGGCGCACGGTGTAGAGCTCGAGCGTATCGAGGAGGAACTTGATGTTCACATCCGTGGGGTGCTTACTGGTCGAGGATATCCTGCCGGCGCCCACGAGCTCCGCGGCCTCGGGGCAGACGGCGCGCGCCGCATCCATGACCTCTGCGGGCGTGGCTCCGACCGGCGCAGCGAGCACGGACCACGCGATGGTCTCGTGGCGCGGGTCCACCCAGTCGATATCGACGATGCGCTCCGCGAAGGGGCGGAAGCTATCGGGATAGGTGGTGAGCAGCGTGAGGAGCTCGCGCTCCGAGGCAAGCGACCTGCGCTCCAGGTCGGTGAGGACCACAGGGGCGGCATCGGAAGCCGGGGCCGCGCCATCGGCGATCGCCGGCTCGTACGGAACCGGGGGGACATCGTCCACGGGGACGGCCCCATACGCCTCGAGGGGGACCTCATCTCCGATGCCGGCATCAGACCCATCGGGACGCATGCCGCCCCCTGCAGCCGGAGCCTGCGCGCGGGCGCGATCCTGCTCGCGCCGGGCACGGAGGTCCTCCTCCCGCTGAACCTCGCGGAACACCCGCTTCGCCGCCTCGCGCACGTTCTCGATATCGAGCCCCAAGCGGTCGGCGATCTGCAGGTAATACCCGTCCACGACGTAGCTGGCGCGCAGCGGGTAGATGAGCCGGCACGCCTGCTCGAGCGCGGCGGTGCGACCGCCCGGGTTCGTGAGGTCGCTGCGCTCCTCGAGCTTGCGGAACACGAAGTCCATGAGCGGCTCCGCCGACTCGATCCGAGCCCGCAGCGCCTCCCCTCCCTCGGATGAGATGAACTCCATGGGGTCCTTGCCCTCGGGAAGCACCACGCAGCGCAGGTCGAGCGCCTTGTTCTCGATGAACTGGATCGCCCGCTCGGCAGCCTTCTGCCCGGCGGCGTCGCCGTCGAAGAGGTACACGATGCGCTTCGCGAAGCGTCCGAGGGTCTTCACGTGATGCTCGGTGAGCGCCGTCCCCAACGTGGCGACCACGTTCTTGATCCCCGCTTCCCAGCAGGCGATCGCATCGGTGTAGCCCTCGACCACGATCGCGGAGCCCTCGGCGATGATGGCATCTTTCGCCCAGTTGAATCCGTAGAGGTTGCGCTTCTTGTGGAAGAGCGCGGTCTCAGCCGTGTTGAGGTACTTGGGCTGGCCCTCCCCCATGATGCGCCCGCCGAATGCGATGCAACGCCCCCGCTCGTCGAAGATCGGGAACATCACGCGGTCGTAGAACCGGTCGCGCACCTGCCCCCGGTCGCGGCTGACGGCGACGTTCGCCTCGATCATCTCACGCGCGGTAAACCCGAGCTCGCTGAGATGCGCGACGAGCGTGTTGCGCCCCGGGGCGAAACCCAGGCGGTACCGCCGGCACACGTCGCCGCCCATGTTGCGCCCGCTGAAGTACGCGCGGGCCCTACCGTCCCTGCCGCGCATGAGCATCGTGTGGAAGAACTCGGAGGACGCCTCGCACACCTCGATGAGACGCGAGCGCTTGGAACCCGATCCTCGCCGCCCACCATCGTCGGCGAGCTCGATACCCGCGCGATCGGCAAGGTAGCGCACGGCGTCCCAGAATCCGAGCCCCTCGCGCTTCATGACGTAGGTGAAGCAGTCGCCGCCCTCGCCGCACCCGAAGCAATGCCAGGTCTGGATGGAGGGGATGATGTGGAACGAGGGCGTCTTCTCGCCATGGAACGGGCAGCACGCCCAGAACTCCTGACCGCGCTGCGTAAGCGGCACGGTCTCCTGCACAAGCTCCACGAGGTCCGTTGCAGCGCGGACCCGCTCCTTGTCCTCATCGCTGATCATGCGAGGCGCACCCCCCTTGACCCGAAGCGGTCACGCGTAAGCTCGATATCGCGAAGAACCTGCTCGACGAGCGCATCGACCGTGGGGAAGGTGCAGGAGGGGCGGAGGCGTTCGTCGAACGCGATTGCGATGTCCCTCCCATACAGGTCCCCCGTAAAGCCGATGAGGTTCGCCTCGAGTGAGGCGGAGCCGATGCGGTCGCGGTACATGGGAGGCAGCCCGACGTTGACCGCAGCGGGCCAGACGGCACCGTCCACGAGAGCGAGACCGGCGTAGACGCCGTCGGAAGGAAGCTGCTGCTCGGGATCGAAGCGAACGTTCGCAGTGGGAAAGCCCATCCCCGCACCCTCGCCGCGACCCGTCGTGACCGTCCCGCGAACCAGGTAGCGGCGGCCGAGCTCATGGTTGGCGGCCGCCAGGTCGCCTTGGGCGAGATTGCGCCTGATCCGCGTTGCGGAAACCGGACGTCCGCAGTCGAGCACGAGGTCATGACCGAGAGCGTCGATACCGAGCGGCGAGCACCAATCGCGTATCACCTCGACGGTGGAGGCCCCTCCGGCACCGAGGCGAAAATCCGAACCGACATGGATCGAGGCGACGGAGAGGGCCGGGAAGACCATATCGGAGAAGAACGCGACGTGGTCGAGTGAGGCGACCTCATGCGTGAAGGGGATCACCAGCACCTCGTCAACACCCGATGTCGCAAGGGCATCCATGCGGTCGGCAAGGGACAGCAGGCGACGGGCGGGGTGCGTGCTGACCACCCGGTCGGGATCGGGGTCGAAGGTGAGCGCGACCGCCCGGCATCCGCGCGAACGCGCATCGGCGACGGTCGCGTCGATCAAGGCGCGATGGCCCACGTGGAACCCATCGAAGACGCCGATCGCGACCACGGCCTCGACACGACCCCCGGCCGCACGGTCGGTAAGCGGGCGGACCGGCACGCGCTCGCCATCCATGATGAAGTCGCGTTTGAGCTCCGACATATCCGGCATCATGGGCGAGCACCTCCGATCCCCTGCGGGAAGACCATCTTCATGACGAGCGAACCGCCTTCAACCCGAGCCAGGGCGCGCAGCTCGCCCTCATGGACGAGTGCGACCTCGTCCCGATCGCAGACGCTTTCCGTGCTGGCGGAATCGGCCCGGGCGCGAAGCGCGTCGAGCGAGATCCGTCGTCCGCACAGCACGTCATCGAGTTCAGCGGATCCGATGACAACCGCCGAGACCCCGAGGCACGACAGCGGATCGAGCGATCGGGACCGGACGATCTCGGGCCCAAGGGCATCAATCGGCAGGCAATCCGCAAGGGATACAGCGCCCGACGCGGTCCTCCTGAGACCGCAAAGATGCGCGGCCGAGGATTGGGAGCGCCCCAGATCGCGGGCGAGGGCGCGAATATAGGTGCCCTTGCTCACCGAGAACGCGACGTCCCAGACCAGCGCGCCCCCAACGGTATCGATACCCAGAAGCACGGCATCGAATACCTCGATCGCCCGAGCGGGAAGCTCGACATCCTCACCCGAGCGCGCGCGGCGATAGGAACGGACCCCGTCGACCGAGATCGCAGAGTACGCCGGCGGCACCTGCATCTGGGGGCCGAGCATCCGAGCGAGGACGCTGTGCGCGAAGTCGGGATCGGCGAGGCGCTCCGGGACATGCGCCGTGCGAACCGGTTCCCCCTCGGTATCGTCGGTCGAGGTCTCGCTACCCCACGATATGCGCGCGATATAGCTTTTCCGATCAAGGGTGAGCAGGCCGAGCAGGCGCGTCGCCTGACCGATACCGACCACCATGACCCCCGAGGCAAGCGGGTCGAGCGTGCCGGCATGGCCCACGCGGCGCTCGCCCAAGGCGCGCCGCACGCGAGCAACCACATCATGGGAGGTGATGCCCACCGGCTTGTCGATACCGATGAGCGCATTGATCGAACTTGGTCCGCGCTTCGCCATGGCAGCGCCCTAGAGCTCGTCGACCACGCCGGCGACGGACTCGCCCACCAGCTCGACGAGCAAGGGCATCGCGGCGCCGAGGGCATCGTCGATCGTGCCCTCGTAGGTGAAGCCCGCGGCCGCAGGATGACCTCCGCCCCCGAACACCGCGGCGATACCCGATACATCGAGCGAGCCCTTGGACCGCAGGTTCCCGCGAACGCGACCGCCCTCGACCTCCTTGAGGAAGAGGCAGACCTCGACCCCCATGACCGAGCGGACCACGTCCACCAGCCCGTCGCACTCGTCTTGGCTGACACCCCAATCGGAGAGGTCCTCCGCCCGGGCGTAGCTGTAGGCGACCCGTCCGTGCGCGAAGGTCTTGATACGGCTCATGACGAGCGATTCGACGCGCAGGTACTCGATACGCTGGCTCTGGTAGACCTCGAGGGAGATCCGAGCCGGCTCGGCGCCCGCGGCGACCAGATGCGAGGCGCAGCAGAATGCGGCCGGATTCGCGTTCTGGTACTGGAAACGGCCCGTATCGGTCACCACGCCGCAGAAAAGGCTCGTCGCGATCCCGGGCGTGATGGGCATGCCGCACGCGACGAGGAACTCGTCGATGATGACCGCCGCGGCGGCGCTTGAGGTGTTGCGCACCGAAAGCTCGCAGAACTCGCCGCGCGAGGGATGATGGTCGAACGATGCGATCATGCCTGCGCGGCGCGCGACGGCCGCGCCATCGGCCAACCGGTCGAGCACCGGGCAGTCGACGGCGATGAACAGGTCGGGATCGCCTTCGTAGCGGGCCGCGGGAACCATCCGGTCCGCTCCGTCGAGGAAGCGGTAGATGCGCGGGACGCACCCGTCATCGGCAAGCAGGTTCACGACCTCCTTGCCGGGCCATACCTGCCGGATGGCGCTTCCGAGCGCGAGCCCGGACCCCAGCGCGTCGCCATCGGGAGACGTATGGCCGCAGATCGCGACCGATGCCGCTCCGGCGATGGCATCGTGGATACGACGATAGAGCTCGGCGCGTTCCGGAGGAACGGAGGCGGCGTCGCTATGCATCGCGCTCATCCCCATCGGCGTCCGTCCCATCGGACGCGGGACCGTCCGGGGCGATCGGATAGCCATCTTCATCCTTCACCACCGAAAGGGTCGCCGGCACGTTCTCCAGCGCGCGCGAGATGCGCTCCGCCTCGTCGGTGGAGGTGTCGATCCGGAATTCGAGCTCCGGCACCTGGCGCCAATCGAGCGCGCGCGCCAAAAGGCTCCGGATGTGGCCCTTTGCCTGGGCGAGCGCCTCGAGCACCTCATCGTAGCGCTCTCCCGAGCACGAGACGAAGATGCGCGCGAACGAGCGGTCGATCGAGACCTCGACCCCCGTGAGCGTCACGAGGTCGAGACGGGGATCGGAGATCTCGAACAGAAGGATGTAGCCGAGCTTCTCGCGAAGCTGCTGCGACAGGCGCCGGGTGGCGGCGTTCTGCTTCACGGTCGCGGCCCTCCCTACTCCGTACGGGCGACTTCGACGATCTTGTACGCCTCGAGGATGTCGCCCACCTTGATATCCTGGAACTTCTCGATGCCCAGGCCGCACTCGTAGCCGGACTTGACGGACTTGACGTCGTCCTTGAAGCGGCGCATGGAGCCGAACGTGCCGTCGAAGACCACGACGCCGTCGCGCACCACGCGGACCTTGTCGTCGCGGCTGATCTCGCCCTCGGTGACCATGCAGCCGGCGATGAGACCGGCCTTGGGCACGCGGAAGGTGTCGCGGACCTCGGCCTCGCCGGTACGGACCTCCTCCTCGGTGGGCTTCAGCATGCCGATGCGCGCGGCATCGATGTCCTCGATCGCCTTGTAGATGATCGAGTAGGTCTTGATCTGGACGTTCTCGCGCTCGGCGAGGTCGCGGGCCTTGGCCTGCGGGCGCACGCCGAAGCCGACGATGATCGCATTGGAGGCGGCTGCCAGGATGACGTCGGTCTCGGAGATGGCGCCCACGGCGGAGTGGATGATGTTGATGCGCACCTCGGACTGGTCCATCTTGCCCAGCGCGTCGGCGAGGGCCTCGATGGAACCCTGGACGTCGGCCTTGACCACGAGGTTGAGCTCTTTGAGTTCGCCCTGGTTCATCTCGTCGAAGAGGGTCTCGAGCGTGACGTGCTTGACCTTGTTCTGCTCCTCGATGCGGGCCTTGAGGGCGCGCTCGTCGGCGAGCTTCTTGGCGTCGCGCTCGTCCTCGAAGACGCGGAACTCGTCACCGGCGTTCGGCACCGAGTCGAGACCCAGGATCTCGACCGCATCGGAGGGGCGCGCCTCCTGCTTGTGGTCGCCATGCTGGCCGAGCATCGCGCGGACGCGTCCGAAACAGGTCCCGGCGACGATGGAGTCGCCCACGTGCAGCGTACCGCGGTTCACGAGGACCGTGGCGACGGGGCCGCGACCGCGGTCGAGCTTGCCCTCGATGATGTAGCCGGAGGCGAAGGTGTCGGGATTCGCCTTGAGCTCGAGCACGTCGGCCTGGAGCAGGATCGTCTCGAGCAGGTCGTCGATGCCCGTCTGGGTCTTGGCCGACACGTTCACGAACATGTTCTGGCCGCCCCATTCCTCGGGGATGACGCCGTACTCGACGAGCTCCTGGCGCACTCGGTCGGGGTTCGCGTCGGGCTTGTCGCACTTGTTGACCGCCACGACGATCGGCACGCCGGCCGCCTTGGAGTGGTTGATGGCCTCGATCGTCTGGGGCATGACGCCGTCGTCGGCGGCGACCACGAGCACGACGACGTCGGTGATCTTGGCGCCGCGGGCGCGCATGGCGGTGAACGCCTCGTGGCCCGGCGTGTCGACGAAGGTGATCACGCGGTCGTTGATGGTGACCTGGCTCGCGCCGATGTGCTGCGTGATGCCGCCCGCCTCGTGGGCGGCGATGCCGGTATGGCGGATGGCGTCGAGCAGGCTCGTCTTGCCGTGGTCAACGTGGCCCATGACGGTGACCACGGGCGGACGCGGCTTGAGGTCGGCCGGGTCGTCGTAGAAGGTGAAGGAGTTCTCCTCCTCCGGGGTGATGATCTTGATCTGGCGGCCGAGGTCGTCGGCGACGAGCTCGACGAGGTCGTTGGACATCGACTGCGTCATCGTGAGCGGCGTGCCCAGAAGGAACAGGCGCTTGATGATGTCGTTGGCGGGAACATCGAGCGCCTCGGCGAGCTCGGCGACGGTGATGCCCTCGGAGACGCGGACGGCGTCGAGCTCCTCGACGGAGATGCCCTGCGCCTTGGCCTCCTCGATCTTCTGCTCCTGAGCGGCGCGGGCGGCCTCGCGCTCGCGCTTCTCCTTGCGCTTCTTGCGACGACCGGTGGACTCGCGCGAAGCCTCCTCGACCGCGGCGCGGGCCTCCTCGAGCACCTTCTCGCGGCTGTACTCCTCGGCCTCGCGCGCCATGCGGCTGTAACGGTCCTCCTCGACGTGACCGCCGCGGCGACCGCGCTTGCCCTTGCCGCCCTTATCCGCGGGCGGGAAGTCGGCCCCGCCGGGGACGGAGGGGGCAGTCGAGGTGCGGCGCGCGCGCGACGGGGCGCTCGAGCGGGCATCGCCGGCGTCGCGACGACCACGGCCGGAATTGCGGCCCTCGGACTCCTCGGGCTTGCGCGCGGCCTCGGTCTCGCGCTTCTCCTTCAGGACCTCCTCCTGCTGGGCGATCTGGTCGAGCAGCGAGCGGAAGCGGGAGCCCGAATCGGAAGCGGGAACCGCGCGGCGCTTGGCCTCGAGCTCTGCCTCGCGGGCCTGGCGCTTCGCCTCCTCGCGGGCCTGGCGCTCCGCCTCGGCGGCAGCG
>CASFIQ010000070.1 GCA_949294785.1 uncultured Collinsella sp. | reverse complement strand
TCGATCGAGCGCGCCTGCGCGACGAGCGCCGCGAGGCGGGCGGGCACGCCGCCGCGAGGGCGCGCTCCGTCACCGAGCCCGGTCACGCTGGGCCTGCTCGCGTTCAAGGTCGTGCGTGACGCCCACGGCGAGCCGAAGGCTCCCGACGGCGAGGATGACGCTCGCGATTCCGCAGATTCCCATGAGCAACATGTTCGCGCTCCCATCGTTCGACCGTTCCGTTCATGCGCGCATCTCGGCGCGCATCTCTGCCGGAGGCGATCGCTTCCCTTCGGCATGCACCTAGTAAAGCGCGCGGGCGATTAAGGTGGCATAAAGGTTGGGCGCTCAGCCGTTAAGATGTCGTTAAAATCCTTATCGAGAAACCGCAGGTAGACGGCTTGCATAACCCGCGAGTGTCCTTCGGTGTCCCTAGCGTATCGATTCCCATGTCCCCGATCGCACCGGCCTATCCGTGAACGCGCGAGCCACGACCTCCGCCATGTCCTCCGCGTCGGGCCTGTTGTAGCTCCTCGCGGTGACGTCCCCCGCGGCGTGGCCCATCAGCTTCTCGAGCTTCTGGTACGATAGCCCGGTGTGCCACTCCATCCACGTTCGGCACGACGCGCGCAGGTTCCTGAGCGTCCCGTCATCCACGCCGGCCCGTGCTATCGCCTTCCTGAAGTGGTCCCGCTGCCATTTCCTGCCCGGGGGCTCGCCGAACCCGTTGTCGCTCAGCATGGCCCTGCCGTCGCCGGCAAGCTGCTCGATGCGGAGGCTCCAGGGCTCCGGCAGCACTGCGGCCCGGACGCTCTGCTCGTTCTTCATGTCCCCGTCATCGGTCATCCCGTACCCGCACAGGTACTGCCTCGTGAGGGGGACGAGCGCCAGCCTCATTCCGTGGCGCTCCTCCATGGTCACGTCCGATGAGGCGGGCGCCAGCGACTCGCCGACCCTCGCGAGCCCGAATGCCTGGAGGATGATCGACGCCTCGTCCGGGGAGCCGACGTGCGCGCCCCATATCCGGTCGAGCGCTTCGAGGTCCCATGTGGCCCTGAGCTGCTCGTTGTTCCTCTTCGTCACCAGCACGCGGCCCCTCACCGGGTTGGAGGGTATCGCCTCGTACAGCACCGCGAACTCGAGCACCTGCCGCAGCATGGTCCGGCACAGCCCGGACGTCGCCCCGGTCATGCCGGACAGCCACTCGTTGACCTCGAGCGGCCTCACGCCCGTCACCGCGACGTCGCCCCAGCGGGGCCCCACGTTGGCGCGCCACGCGGAGATCATGGTGTCCAGCGACCGCTCCTTGTACTTGCCCTCCGCTATCCTGGCGCGGCAGCTGGGGAGGTACCAGCGCTCGTAGCACTCAGCCACGGTCGGGGGCCTTCGCCGTTCGCCCGCGCTCTCGACGTAGCGGTGCCACAGCCTGCGGAGCTCCTCGTCACCCTCGCGCTTGGTCCCCTTGAACGTGACGCGGTGTCGCGCCAGCCCCCGCCCGTCGCCGGTGTCGGCGGTGAAGCGCAGGTACCGGTAGCCCTTGCGCTTCGCCGGGGCGTTGCTGCCCCAGCTCGACCTTTGTGCCATAATCGAGATGCCTCCATTCGCGCGTACGTTTGGAGATGCCGCCCCGCTGTCCTGCCGCCAAGCTGTCAGCGGGGCGAATTGCTGTTCTAAATCGCGTCTTTTGCGTACTCCATGAAGAAGTCCTCTGATGCAATCTGAATCGGCAAGCCTTCAAGCATGTACTGCTCGGCTTTTTTCAATTTGTTCGACTTGCCGCCCTTAACCGATGAGGCGAACTCCATCGATCCGACGACGAGGTAGTTGAGCTTCTTCGTAACGCCTTTGACTGGCTGTGCGCCCAGATTGACTGCTCTTTGGGATGCTTCCGAACGCGTCATGCTCGATAGGGCACCTGTGAAACATACTGTCTGGTCATAGAACGGATTGGACTCATCTATCTCCTCGACAGTTGGCGTGATTCCATCGTAGTCGATGGTTTTTTTCACGCCGGAGTGTGACCGCTTGTAACCAGCTTCGGGATCATCACCGTATCGCTCGACAAGCATGGGCTTCATTACCTCATAGCAGGATGCGGTAACTTCGGCGTCATAATCGGCTCTGTGCATCATTCCGTTATCAGTGAGCGGTTTCCCTGAAATCTCGCTGCAAAGCGTCGCGATAGTCCCAAGCTTCCTGTTATTCACATCGTGCAGGACATGTCTTGAGATGCGCATGGTGTCAATGAGCTCGCCTTGCAGCGCGGGAAGACCCAAGCTCCTCAGAGCGTTGCCAATGAAATCCGCATCGAAGCAAACATTATGCCCGACCATTGGAGACGTTCCGATGAATTCTAAGAGCATAGGCATTACCTCAGCTGGAATCGGTGCGTGCTCCAGCTCGTCGCTTGTGATGCCCGTCAATTCCTCGATGAAGCCGTCGATGGGAAGGCTTCTCGGCTTGACCAGTGAGGAAAAACGGTCAACCTCGCTGCCGCCAACATAGCGAATCGCGGCCACTTCGATAATGTCGCACAGCTTTGTATCAAGGCCTGTCGTCTCGGTGTCTATGGCGACATATTCGGAAACAGCGCTGAGTTTCGTTCTCGTTGTACCCATACATCCTCCAACCGACGTTTTCTTTACTCCGATTCTTCACCTGCCTGAAACCACACGACTACCCCTACGGTTCGCACGGGCGGGTCATCGTGTTTCACGATTATGTCCTCGTACTCGTAGAAGCTGTCCGCTGTGAGCATCACGGTCGAATTGCCGCGCATGTAGACGCGCAGCAGGCTTCGTCCGTCTTCAAACTCGGCTATCACCGCGCTTCCGTTTTTGGGCTCCATTGACGGGTCAACGAGCACGTGGCAACCGTCGGGGAAACGGCGGTTCATGCAGTCACCTTCGACCTTGAGCGCGAAGCAACCGGGATGGCGCGACACCACGACCTCCGGGAACTCTGCCTCGTAGTCGCTTTCGAGCTCGTCCATCCGTGTTCCGGCGTGAGTTGAACCCAACACACGAACTGGGACCATGGCAGATGTTCCGTGGACGGGGATGGCGTTTGCGGGAATAGCGGCCGGTCCCTCGAACATTCCGCTGTCTTCGATGATGTTGCTCTTCTTGAGGCCGAAGTGGTCAGCTATCGCCTGGATTGACCCCATCCTCGGCTCGGAGAATCCGCCCTCCCATTGGGATACCGCGCCTCTCGTGACGCCTGCAATTTTTGCAAGCTCTTCTTGCGTGATTTCGTATCGCTTGCGCAGCTCAATGATGTTTTCTTTGATGCCCATAAGCGAACCTCCCGCTATAATTTCTTACATTTTAGGATAATATCGCTTGACACGCTACGATAGATTAACTAGCATCATGTACAGCTAAGGTAAGGGAAGGGGGTCGAACGCCAATGCCACAGGAAACGCTTTACGAAGCTCGCAAGCGCGCCGGATACACGCAGCAGCAAATGGCAGATAAACTCGGGTGCTCGCGTCCTACGTATGCTGCAATCGAAGCCGATCCGTCACGTGCGACCGTGCTTCAAGCGAAGACCATATGCTCGTTGCTCTCTAAGAATTACGAGTATATTTTTTTCGCCACAAACGCTAGTAAAACTAACGATTCTATCTGACGAAAGGCGGAACATGCCACTTCGCGAAGACCTCTCCTATGAGAAGCGTGAGACGGAGACGCCGTACATCTTCACCGGCGCGTCCGACATCGACGAGGCGCTAAAAAAACGGACTACGCGATCCGTGACGCCCAGAAGTTCCGCGAGCACGCCAAGGCGACCGGTATCGACGTGGTCAAGAACCTCAGCGCCTGCACGGCGTTTGCGTGCTTCGCCGCGGGTGTTGCCGCATGCCTGCTCGTCCTCCGTTTCATGGGGGTGATCTAGATGGGTTTCAGCAAGGATGTCATGGCGGCGAAGCTGCGCGGCAAGCTCGCCGAGCTGTACGGGTGCACGCCCAACGAGCTGTTCGGGTGGGAGGTGATGTAGATGGAGGTCATCGATGCCCTTCTCCAGCTGTGCTCGAGCGCAGCGGCGGTGTTCGCGATCGCCCTAGCCTACGAATCCCACAAGAAGGTTGAACAGCTTGAGAAACAGGTCAATGGCCGCTCCGAGGAACTCGACGAGGTCGCAGACGGCGGAGATGTACGAGCCGAGGGTGACGACCGCGAATAGGCGCGGGTGCGTCCTGGCGACGTCCGCGACCGCGACGTACCACGGTTTGCGGTTCAGATGCCTCGGTTCGTATGTCGGTCTCTTATCCATGCCCAGGACCGTACGGTCAGGTTCCCCCGCAACGGATGCGGCGGAGGCCGTGTGGCTATCGGAAAGGAAGGCAAACATGACGCCAAGTGAGGAAAAGCAACTAGAGTACGCGCGCGCTTGCGCCGATGCAAACGCCATGACGGCCTTGGCAGATTTCAGCGAGCGCGTGTCGAAGGGCGAGGCCACCCCCGCCGAGATCGAGTTCATGGCGAAGGTGGCCGACCTCCTGAGCGAGGCCAAGACGCGGAAGCTCAGGGACATCGCCCGCAAGGGCATCGCGAGCAACAGCGAGCTTATCGCCCTGCTGTGACCCACTCGTGGTACTGGCGGACGGTCAGCCAGCTCACGCGCCGTGCGTACTCCATGGCAGCGGCGTTGAGCAGAACCGGGTCCTCAGTATCTCCGCACTTCTCCAGGTACTCGTTAATTAGTTCGCTCTGCTGGTCCCAGAACGCGCCCCTGTCGAGTTCCGCGAAGAAGTCCTCGATGTTCTTATCCATTAGCAATCACCTCCCCTCGAGGGGAATCGTACAAGAAAGGAAGGTAAGCATGTTCGGACTGGTAATCGGAGGGGCCGCGGTCGTCGCGGGCCTCGGTCTCATGGGCGCCATGCACGCCCGCAACGAGCGTGAGACCAGGTTTTACGATGATGCGATGGCCGAGTACAAGAAGGGCATGCGTGACTACAAGCCGGAAAAGCCGTTCCTGATCAAGCCCGCCATCGGCATCGCGCCCGTGGTCGTCGGCGCGCTGTTCATCTGCCTATCGTGCGTCTACACGCAGGACATCGGAGAGGCCGTCGTGCTGCGCAACCTCGGCGGCTCCATCGCCGGGCACACCGAGGAGGCAGGCTTCCACCTCAAGGCCCCGTGGCAGGACGCGCTCACGTGGGACATCCGAAACCGCCAGATCAACTTCTTCAAGGACTCCGAGTACGCCTACGACGGCGGCTCCTACACCGGCGCCGAGGTATCGATCAACGACGCCTCGGGCACCAAGGCCAACATCGACGTCCAGGTGATCTACTCGCTGGACGCATCCAAGGTCGAGGACCTGTACGCCGAGTACGGCACGCAGGAGGCGTTCGTCACCAACTACGTCTCCAACGACCTCCGGGCCACGGCGCGCGAGGTGGCGGGCTCGTTCGACACCATCACGCTCCTCACCGACCGCTCGAAGCTCACCGAGGCCGTGAGCGCCGCGCTCTCCGAGCAGTGGCGCGACAAGGGCGTCATCGTCGAGCAGGTGCAGGTGCAGGACATCCGCTACGCGGACTCCGTGACCGACGCATACGCCGACGCCCAGACCGCCGAGGTCGCCAAGCAGAAGGCGCAGAACGCCCAGGAGACCGCCAAGGTCGAGGCGGAGACCAAGAAGATCGAGGCGCAGGGCGAGGCGGACGCGAACCAGATCCTCGCGCAATCGCTCACCGACGAGGTGCTGCGGCAGCAGTACATCGAGGCGCTGAAGAGCGCGGCCAAGAACGGCGGCCTCATCGTCGTCCCCGAGGGCTCGCAGCCCATCGTCGGGGCGAACTAGGCGCCCGGGACCCGTCACGGGTCCCCCGCGCGGCGCCGCCGGGACTCTTGTCTCCTTTCAGACCCGGCGGCGGCGGGCGGGGAACCGCCTGCACCTTGACAACCGCATCTCCGAAACCCCTTGCAAGGATGAGAGCGCGCCACGCGATGACCGTCCTCGACCGGGGGAGTAGGAGGGGGGCCGACCGCCCGTCGAACAGGTCGGCAGACCGGCGCGCGGGGCGCGCGTAAAGCCCGGGGGAGCCGATGCATGGAGCCCGGGCATCGCGCGGGGAGGCGAAATGGGGCCGACCGCACCCGCCCGAGCGCGCTCCCCGCGCGCCGGTCTGGACATCCGCGCCCCGCCCGGGGCCGACCCAGGCACGAATCTCCTCTCGGACCGACCAGACATGCCGGAAAGTCGGAACGGGCCGGTCCCGGAGGGGGCGCGGTGAACGGGGCGCCAAGCCCCGGAAGTTCGGTAAAAAAGCCCCTGCGCCGTTCGGGCGGCGCGGGGGCGTGTCCAAAGGAAGACGAGATGGATGTTAGCACAAGCCAGTTCGCACGGGACGCCATGCGCGTCGGCATCGCCGCGAAGGCGTTCTACTCGGTATCGGAGATCGCCCGCATCACGGGGTGGTCGGTGTCGACCATCAACCGCGCCATCGCGAAGGGCGACCTCAGGGCGGCGCTGCCGGGCGGCGTCGACCAGGGCAAGCGGTGCAAGCCGGAGTGGGTCGACCAGTGGCTGGGCTGCGATGCTTAGCGCGGTGTTCGCCCTCACGGTGACCGGCGTCCTGCCCATGGGCGCCCTCGCCCTCGCATGGGCGCTGCTGGGGTGGTCGTGATGGGCAGGACGAG
>CASFIQ010000069.1 GCA_949294785.1 uncultured Collinsella sp. | reverse complement strand
ATGTGGATCAAGTACGAGTACCCCGAGACCACCTTCGAGGACATGTGCAAGGTCTTCGGCCTGCCGAAGCTGCGCACCAAGGCCCACTTCTGCGCCATCTCCTCCACCTCCGGCACCGCGACCGAGGTGACCGCGTTCTCGATCATCACCGACTACTCCAAGGGCATCAAGTTCCCGATCGCCGATTTCGAGATCACGCCCGACGTGGCCATCGTCGATCCCGAGCTCACCTACACCATGCCCGCCAAGCTCTGCGCGCACACCGGCATGGACGCCCTCACCCACTCCATCGAGGCCTACGTCTCCACCGCCGGCTCTGCCTACACCGACGCCAACGCGCTCTATGCCATGCGCGAGATCGTCGAGTGGCTGCCCAAGAGCTATCAGGGCGACAAGGAGGCCCGTCAGCACATGCACGACGCCCAGTGCATTGCCGGCATCGCCTTCTCCTCGGGCCTTCTGGGCATCGTGCACTCCATGGCGCACAAGACCGGCGCCGCCTTCACCGGCGACCATATCATCCACGGTTGCGCCAACGCCATGTACCTGGGCAAGGTCATCCAGTTCAACGCCAAGGACGCCCGCGCCAAGAGCCGCTACGCCTACATCGCACGTGAGGTCTTCCACCTTGCCGGTGAAACCGAGGACGAGCTCGTGGCCGCGCTCGTGCAGATGATCCGCGACCTCAATGATAAGATCGACATTCCGCAGGGCATCAAGAACTACGGCAAGGGCGGCGTGAAGGCCGACGAGTCGATCATCGACTACGCCGAGTTCGAGGAGAAGAAGGCCCGCATCGCCGTCGACGCCATCGGCGACGCCTGCACCGGCTCCAATCCGCGCCAGCCCACGCCCGAGGAGATGGAGAAGCTCCTCGAGTGCGTGTACAACGACGTGGACGTGGACTTCTAAGCGAGGCCTCGGCTCCCATCGAGAGGCCCCGGAGGAATCCCTTCGAAACGTCCTCGCCGCTTCGCGGCTGCGGATTGTTTCTCAGGGATACCTTCCGGGGCCTCCTTGCGTTTTGCGCGTACTTGAAGGGTGGGGCGCAGAAGGGTGGATGCGAGTGGCGACAAGCGGGGTCTACGTGGTGCCCATAACCGAACTCGGTGCCTAGTTGCCACCATCGAAGATCATCGCGGCCCGGCTGCTTGCGCTGTACGGGAGCAGGGCGAAGTGCTACGATGACGCTGCTGTTTCAGGGCGGGGTGGAATTCCCCACTGGCGGTGAATCGGCCGGACGGCCGGGTCGCGGCGCGCAGGCGGCGCGATCTCGGGGCAAGGTGCCTTTCGTCCGGGCGCGCGGCAACAGGGCCGCACGCGGAACCGATGAGCCCGCGAACCCGTCAGGCATTGGGTTGCCTGCGGGCCGATCCGGTGAGAACCCGGGGCCAACGGTTAGAGTCCGGATGGAAGAGGCAGGTGATTCTCATGACGCAGCAACCGTCGCATATCCATTTCGAGAACACGAATCGCTGGAGCACCAAACAGTTGGTGACCATGGCGCTCATGTGCGCCGTCTCGGCGATCCTCATGTTCATCCAGATTCCGCTCATCCCCGCGGCGCCGTTTTTGACCTACGACCCCTCGCTCGTCCCCGCGATGGTGTCCGGGTTCATCTACGGCCCCGGTTCGGGCGTTGCCGTGGGCATCGCCGCGATCGCGATCCATGCGCTCACCACGGGCGATTGGGTGGGAGCGCTCATGAACATCGTGGCAACCGTCTTCTTCATCCTGCCGGCGGCGCTCATCGGCCGCCGTACGGGCACGCTCGCGGGCCGCATCGCGGGCCTTGCGGTGGGCGTGGTGCTTGCCACGGTGGCATCGGTCGTGTCGAACCTCACGATCGGCGTGTGGTTCTGGTACGGCTCGGCCGATGCGATCCTGCCGCTCATGGTGCCGGCGGTCATCCCCTTCAACCTGGCCAAGACCATCTTGAACGCGGTGCTTTCCACCGCGGTCTACCAGGCGGTCGGCGCCATCGCCCCGACGCGCGAGTAGGTGCGCGTTGTCCGCCATGATATCGGTCGCGGGGGTCTCGTTCTCCTATGACGGCGGGGCGCGCGCCCTCGACGGCGTCGACCTCGAGGTGCGCGAGGGCGAGTTCCTCTGCATTTTGGGAGGCAACGGCTCGGGTAAGTCCACGCTCGCCAAACATCTGAACGCCCTGCTGGTGCCGGATGCGGGCCGCGTCACCGTGGACGGGCTCGATACGGCCGATGCCGAATACGTCTACGATATTCGCTCGCGCGTGGGCCTCGTGTTCCAAAATCCGGACGACCAGCTGGTGGCGACGCTTGTCGAGGACGATGTCGCCTTCGGTCCCGAGAACCTGGGGGCGGCGCCCGCCGCTATCGCGCGCGATGTGGAGACGGCGCTCGCCGAGGTGGGGCTCTCCGGTTTCGAGCGGCGTGAGACGCATGCGCTTTCCGGTGGCCAGAAGCAGCGCGTGGCGATCGCCGGCGTGCTCGCCATGAAGCCGAAGGTCATCGTGTTCGACGAGGCGACCTCGATGCTCGACCCCCGGGGGCGGCGCGGCCTCATGCGCGTCGCGCGCGACCTTCACGACCGCGGCCTGACCGTCGTCATGATCACCCACTTCATGGAGGAGGCGGCCGCGGCGGACCGCGTGGTGGTGCTCGATCGCGGACGGGTCGCGCTCGAGGGGACGCCCGACGAGGTGCTCACCCGCGCGGACGTGCTCGCCGGGCTCGAGCTGGATGTGCCGCCCGCGTGCGAGCTCGCCCTCGCGCTGAGGGGGCGCGGGCTCCCCGTGACGCCCACGGTCGAGGAGGAGGGGCTTGCCGACGAGGTCGCGCGCCTGCTGGCGGCGTG
>CASFIQ010000068.1 GCA_949294785.1 uncultured Collinsella sp. | reverse complement strand
CGAGAACGCGGTCACCTCGGTCGCGGTGCCGGAGGTGGAGGAGATGGCGCAGAAGTGGGCCTTGGTGCGCAGCTTCGGCAGGCCGAAGACCTTGCACATGTCCTCGAAGGTGGTCTCGGGGTACTCGTACTTGATCCACATGGCCTTGGCGGCGTCGATCGGGCTGCCGCCGCCGAGGGCGATGATCCAGTCGGGCTGGAACTCGGCCATGACGGCCGCGCCGTTCATAACGGTCTCAACCGAGGGATCGCTCTCGACGCCTTCGATCAGCTTGACCTCGAAACCCGCCTCCTTGAGGTCGGCCTCGACGTCCTGCAGGAAACCGCCGCGGCGCATGGAGCCGCCTCCGGTGACGATGACGGCGCGCTCGCCCTTGAGGTTCTTGACCTCGTGGCGCGCACCCTCACCGAAATACAGGTCGCGCGGGTTGGTAAAACGTCCCATGTTTGCCTCCAAACACGCCCCGTGACCGGGGCGAACTATATTCACGGGACCCCTCTGGCCCCGTGCGGACCGAAGGTGGAGCAATCGAGCGGCGACCCATCGGCAAGACGGCGACGCGCGTCGCCTTATCCGGATGGATTCCACAGGATATTGTACCGTTCCCAACCGTTTCCTAGACACGCTGCAGCCGGGTATTTCCCGCACTCGTACCGGTACCCGCGCAAGCCTGCGATCTGCAGCAGTTGAAGAGGTTATGCAAGCGGCGCCGAACACGGAGGCGGGGCGCCCTGGGGGTCGCGAGGCGCTATCATGGGAAAGCCCCTCGATAGCGGAGCGATCGGCAGCGGGGACTCGATCGCAAGGGCACTCGAGAGCGGGACGCTCGGTTGCCGGAGCGCTCGGTGGCGGGAACGACGCCGCGCACGGTGCCCGCCCGCTACCTCGCCCACAGGCCCATCATGAAGGAGAAGACGTGCCCAAGCTCAAGCGCGGCGACCGCGCGCTCATCATCATCGGCGCCACCTGCCTTGCCGCCGCGGCGCTTTGGCTGGCAGCCGGTGCGCTCGGGCTCGTTCCCGCCGCCGCGACCGACGGCCTTACGGTGGTGTGCCAGACGCGCGAGGGCTTCCGCCGCGAGGACCCGCTCGATGGCGACGCGCGCTACACCGTCGAGACCTCGGAGGGCTACAACGCGGTCGTCATCTCGAACGGCCAGGTCGAGGTTGCCGAGGCGGACTGCTCGAATCAGGTATGCGTAGAGCACGACCCTATCGACCAGGTGGGCGAACAGATCGTGTGCCTTCCGCACGGCATGGTGATCGAAGTGGTCGAGAACCCGGACGACGCGACGGTCCTCAACTGAGCGCGGGCTCGAAGTCCCAAGCCGTTCGCGCCAGCCCTCGCAAGCCACCGCGTACCGCAAGCGGACCGCACGCGGCGACGGGCGTCCCGTGAACACCTCGTGCACGCATCGTGCCCCCTGCGCACACGCCCCATCAGGGCTACACTGTTGTGTTAACCTGTTTGGCTCACGATACCGGTCTATGATGCTCGACGCCGGCTTCGGCCTCGCGACGAGTACCATCTTCGATTTCGACGGACGGGAGGCGCCATGGCTTTCGACCCCATTCAAGAAGACGTATGGCGCCTCACCCTCTCCTCGCTGAAGCGCCAGCGCGTCTTCCCCATCGATAACCCCCTTGCGGTCAAGCGTTGCATGGACGCGTATCAGAAGAGTCCGTCACAGCTCATCACCACCGACCGCGAGCGTTCGTTCCACCTGATGGTTCTCGCAACCGAGGCGATCGACTACCGTGCGCCCTTCATCGCCGACGACGCCCAGGCGGAAGCCATCATGACGCAGGCTGAGAACCAGCTCGCCGAGGCCTGCGAGCTTGATGGGCGCAACTGGGATGCGCGCCGTATGCTCGCCGCGCTCCGTGCCGAAAGCAACGACGCCTACATCGCCTACCTCCTCGAGGGTCGAAACGCCGTCGAGGAGGATCTCGCGCGCACGCGCGCCGAGGCGGCGGACCCCTACGAGCGCGAATACGCAGGCGATCTCGCGGCGCGGCCGTTCCTGCGGTGGCTCGCCGCCATCGCATCGAGCGCGCTCATCGCCGGCAAGTACCGCCTTGCCCTCAAGACCGCGGAGGAGGCCCTCGCGCTCTCCCCCGCCGACCCCGCCGGCATGCGCCATACCGCCGTGTTCGCCATGGTCCAGCTCGAATGCACCGCCGATGACCTCGCCGCGTTTCGCCGTGCGCACGCGCCGGCGTACCAGGCGCCCCAGGTGCCCACGGCACGTGGCAGGCGCGCCCATGCGCCCGGCGACGTGCAGGACGCATGGACCCTCATTGCGGACATCACCGTCGCGTACCGCGCGCTCGACCTCGCCGGCGCCCTGCGCGGGGTGCGTCGCCTGCTGCGTGCCTACCCGCACGGCGCGGAAGCGCTCTTTTACCAGGCCGAGTTTCCCGAAGGCGTGTTCGGCCGCGTCAACGTCGAGCCGGGCAGCGAGGACGAGCTCATCCTGGCGCTGAGCGAGGCGACGCCGCTTCTGCAGGAGGGTGCCGACGCGCCCGATTCCGCACCGTTCGCCTGGTGGCTCGCCAGCAACGAGGTCACCTCCGCGGCGCTCGAGCATCTGGACCGCGCCCGCGAGATCGGTGCGCGCCGTGCGCATGGGGGCGAGAACTAGTGGAGCCCCGCGCCTACATCACCGCCTACCTGGAGCGCACCTACCTCGCCGGACACACCGATCTTACCGACGCCGCGCGCGAGCTGGTCCATGCCGACGTCGCGCGGCGCCCGGAGAAATACGCCGGCGACGAGCACGGTCGTGCGCTCATCGCCTACCTGCAGATCCATGAGCGCCTCATGAACCGCCTCGGCGAGATGGACGACCTTCCCGATGGGGAGTTCGAAACGCGGTGCGCGCAGCTGTTCTCGGAAACCCGCGCGGCGCTTTACCCGCTCTACGAAGGCGATCGCCAGGTTGTCGACGCGGGAACACTCGCCGTGCTCCTAGCGGACGCCAGCGTGGACGACCGCCTGCATGACCTTTTGACGATCGAGAGATCCCAGCGCGAGCACCTGGAACACGCCGTGCACGGCATCGACCTCGACGCGCCCTCCTTCTGGAGCCGGGCCTTCCTGGACGAGACCGGCTCCCCCGCAGAGCGCCTCACCGCAGCCGAGCCCGCACTCGTGGGGTGGCTCCACCTGCTCGAGGCGATATCGACCCTGTGCATGGCGAGTGCACGCTACCGCGCCGCCATCGAGTACTCCCGCACGGTGATGCGCGCTCAGGGCTATCCGAACCACGCCGAGGGAACCGCCTTCCTCGCGCTCGCGCGCCTGGAGGAAGAGGACGCGTTCTTCGCGCTCGCACGCGAGCTCGGCGACGCTGACGCACAGAAGGTCGATGACTCCCCCTGGTACCTTTTGGGGCGCGCCCTGCTGCTGTACAAGCTGGGGCGCGAGCGCCCCGCGCGGCGCGCGCTGCGCGAGTTCGCCTCCCGATGCGACGGCGGCGCCTTCTTCCTGTTGAACCCCACCTACCATGCCCCCTATCTGCCCGTGCGCCCCACCCCCCGCGAGAGCTGGGAGCTCACCCACCAAGCCGTGTGGGAGGCGGACGGCATCATCGACGGCACGCCCGATTTCGTACCCTGGGCCGAGGGCGTTGAGGGCATCCGCGCGAGCGCCGATTCCTTCGCGGCCCGCAACGGCTTCTAGGGCGCAACGCTCGTACCCGCGAGGCGGCATGGGTGCACGGAATGGCGCGCGAACCTCGCCTGACCGCCGGTTGCGGTATAGTTACGCCTGATCTTAAGGAGCGCGAACGCGCTCGCGAGCCCAAGGAGGCACCTTGCCCAACTTCTCCCTCAAGAACAAGGTAACCGTCCACTACACCGGCAGCTTCGACGACGGCGAGGTCTTCGACACCACCGATGGCCGGGCACCGCTCACCTACATCGAGGGCAACCATGAGGTGGTCCCCGGTTTCGAGCGCGCCGTCATCTCCATGCAGCCCGGCGAGAGCAAGCGCGTGCACCTCGAGCCCGCCGAGGCCTATGGCGAGCGCGACCCCATGCTCGTCATGACCATGCCCACGGTGGAGATCCCCAACTACGACGACCTGGTGGTCGGCTCGCTCATCTACATCATGGAGCCCGAGACCGGCTACCAGCGCCTCGCGCGCGTGGTGCGCGTGCAGGACGACGGCGAGACCGTCTTCGACTTCAACCATCCCATGGCAGGGTCTGCCATCAACTTCGACCTCACGCTCGTCGCGCGCGAGCCGCTGGAATCGAATGACGAGAACAAGGGTGATGAGGCACATGCTTAAACCCCAGATGGGAATCAACTGCCCCGGATGCCCGCATCGGGCAGCCTTCGTGGTGGTGCGCGATGCGGTACGCCGCGGGCGCGGGCACGTCTTCTGCGGAAACACCGGTTGCGGCGTCGTGGGCGCCATGCATCCCCAGGCGAGCACCACGCCGGGCGGCGACGCGGCGCTGCTGCCGCGCTACCGCCAGGCCGTTCCCACCGGCGATGAGGACGTGCGCGCCACGGTATGCTGCCACTTCGTGCTCGCCGATGAGCTCATGGGGGCAACCGATCCCATGGACGGCGCGCAGGGCGACACCTACGCGCTCGATCACCTGACAGCCGAGGGCGATACCGTGCTTCTGTGCATCCTCGCCGCCGAGCGCCGGCATCTTGCTCCCGAGACGCTCGATGCGCTGTGCGCGCGGGCGCGCGAGCTCGGTGCGCGCGATGCGGCGGTGCTCGACCCCTTCGATACCGCCGACGCCACCGTCGCGGCCGCCGAGGCGGCGCGCCACCCCGGCGTTCACGCGCTCGTGTTCGCCTCACCGTGCGCGCAGCTCATGGGCGGCACCTTCTCCCCCGCCGAGATCGACCGCTTCGCCTGCGCCGGGTGCCGTCGCTGCAGCCAGATCACCGGATGCCCCGCGCTCGTGTTCGAGCCGCCCGTCTTCCAGATCGATGCGAACGCGTGCGCCGGCTGCGACCTGTGCGCCGATTACTGCCGAACGAACATCATCTATTCCGAGCGGCAGCGTCAGAGCCCTGCGGAACGCCATGCCGCACGCATGGCGGCAGTGCTGCGGTGATGGTGGCGGCTGCCCTGCGATGAAATCGCGCACCTGTTGCCGCCGCGCCCGGTTCTGATATACTTTTCTGCGCTGTCAACAGCCGTCCCCATCGTCTAGCGGCCTAGGACGCCACCCTTTCAAGGTGGATATCGCGGGTTCGAATCCCGCTGGGGGCACCATTTGCAGGAAGTGCGAACCCGCAGGCCCAAGGGCCCTGCGGGTTCGCTGCGTTCCACCCCTCTTTTCCCGGCATATCGGGTACTTCCCCGGCTGTTTGACAATCCCCGGACAGTTGGTCGTTCCCACAATCTGCCGGCCGCTCCCACGGTTTGCCGGTCGTTCCCACAGTCTGTCGGTCGCTCCCACGGTTTGCCGGTCACTCCCCCGTCTCGGAAATCGAGTCCGTTAGACAGTCCGCCATACATGATATGGACCTCGGGCCCAGAAAGCTTGCCGCTTGGACGTTTTTTAAAGATATGGATAGCGCGAACAAGTATGCATGGCTCTCAGAGCTTCCGGAATACCTCGATTGCGTGAAAACCAGGGGTCGATTAAGGCGTCATCAGGCCAAATCGCCGGTTTCCAAGCGTTGAAAGGACCGTGCTGAGCGAACAACACCTGCTGCCAGCAGGGAAATCGACTGAGAACGAGCTCTCGTTAGCACTTGATTCTCCATAACTTACAAAAACGACCAGCGCCAGCAGCATCTGCAATTAGGGCGTTGATTATTCACTTATATTTCTGAATTATTTGCACTATCTATGCATTTTCTATCACATCGAGGAAGACGATGGGGCAATCAAATAGAGGAGTGAGATGAAAGAGTCAGACAGAGAGTCAAGCAAAGAGTCAGGCAGCAGAAAGCGCTCTGTCCGGAGAAAACGGTACCGGACGGAGCGCTGGCAGGAAGGGGCATCTGCTTAAGAAGCGTCGGTCAAAGAAGAGCGGCGCGAAGGCCCCGGGTTGCGCAACGGGGCCTTCGCGTGCCCTCCCTCACGGCTCCGTCATCATCGACTCGCGACCGCGTGATGACGGCGCCGGAGGCAGCTTCTATGAGGCGGGTCTATCCACGTACGTCGGTATTGCCATCACGCATCGCCGTTTCCACCTCTTTGTCGCGAGCGCGCACCTGAAGATCGATGCCGAAAGACTGGAGGATGTTCTCGACATTACGGGTGCCGTTCGTGACGCCGACCTTCAGGACAACGGAGGCGACCGCACCGATTGCAAGCAGCACAGCACCTGCGATTCCCGCAGCCAAACCAAGCCCACCGACAAACCCGCCGTACGCGAGCAAAAAACCGATCGCTGCCGACGAGTAGCCCAGCCGCAACCAAACCTTCAGCCTTTGGATGGCCTCGGTCTGCAACTTCGCCTCGCGAATGGCATCTGCTTTCGTCCAATTCGAGGTGTCAAGTCGATCGAGCATAGATGTGCCTCCTAGAAAACCGGACCTGGACTCGGCACCTTGGTCCGAAGGGTAATCCTGGCCGCGGTATCCAGAAAACCGCGGCCAGGTCGTGGACAAGCCGGACGCGCCATTACACGGTGGGCGCGGCGATGGTCGCTGCCCCGAAGAAGCCCACAAGGGCGCCGACGAAGGCGATGACCACCAGGACCAGCATGGTGACGATCGGACTGACCTTCTTCTTGGTCATGAGCCACCAGCAGAAGACGGTAAAGATGAGCGGCAGGAGCTTGGGATAGATGCCGTCGAGCGTGCCCTGCAGGGTACCGCCTCCGGGAAGCTCGAGCGCGGTGGAGATAGAGACCCACGTTGCCGCCACAGCACCGATGACCATCGTGCCGATCATCACGATCGAATCGCGCAGCGCCTGCGCGTTGGGACCGACAAGCGCCTCGACCGCCGCGCCACCGAGGTCGTAACCACGGTAGTAGGCGAGCTTCATGCCGAAGTACGCGAGCAGGTTCCAGACCACGATGTAGAAGATCGGACCCAGGATCGAACCGCCCTCGGCAAGACCGAGCGCGATACCCAACAAGATGGGGATCAGCGTGCCGACGATGAGCGAGTCGCCGATGCCGGCAAGCGGGCCCATGAGGCCGGCGCGAATACCGTTGATGGTCTCATCGTCAATCGGATCGCCGTTGGCGCGGGCCTCCTCGAGGCCAACCGTCACGCCCACGATCATCGAGCCGATCTGCGGCTCGGTGTTGAAGAACGCGGAGTAGGTGGTGAGCGCCTTCTGCTGGTCCTCCTTCTTATCGTAGAGGTCCTCCACGATCGGCAGCATCGAAACCAGGTAGCCGAAGGTCTGCATGTGCTCCTGCGAGAAGCAGGTGAGGTTTCCGTAATACCAGTTATGGAACGATTTTGCCAAAGCCTTCTTCGAGACTTTCTTCTTGCCGGTCTCGGCAGCGGTGTTCTCAGCCATTAGATGTCCTCCTCTTCCTCATCGTCCGAGGCGGCAAGGGTAGCACCGGAGCCAACCTGGGCAAGCTTGAGCTTCATAGTGGAAATCTGGAAGTTGATGAGCGCGAAGAAGCAGGCGATGGCGGAGGCGGCGATCAGGTTGCAGCCCATCACCGCAGCCAGGGTGAAGCCGAAGAAGAACGTCAGGAAGTCCGTCGGCTTGGAGATGACCTGCTTCAGCAGGATCGCGATACCGACGCAGGGCAGAAGCGAACCGACCGCGAAGAGCGTCTTCATCGCGAGGCCGTCCATGGGGAGGCTCGCCAGCAGCGTGTCGACCATGCCCTGACCGGCCAGGCAGATCAGGAACGTCGGGATGAACGAGCAGATGATGTGCGAGATCCAAGGCAGCACCATGTCGACGAGGTAGAGCTTATGGGTATCGCCCTTCTCGAGCCACTTCCAGCCCATGCCCTGCCACACCAGGTTGATGGTAGCGGTGCCGTAGAACAGGATGGCACCGAGGGTGCCGAGGGTCGCGCCGAGCGCCGTCGCAAGCGAGGAGGCCTCGGTGGACGCCGGATCGAGGCCGGCGGCGTGAATCGCGACCATCGCAAGCGGGATACCCATATAGCATGCCGCACGAACGTCAGCCGAGACGGTTCCGCCAGGCGTCACGAGGGCGATGTAGACCACCTGGATGGCAGCGCCCACGATGATGCCCGTCGGAACATCGCCCAAGATGAGGCCGACCACGAGACCGGCGACGAGCGGACGACCCAGGGTGTAGTTGCCGATCGACGTACCGCCCAGGCCCGGCATCGATGCCAGGCAGGCGAACAAACCGAGCAACGCCGCTTGGAACACGTTGATTTCCATGTGTTTCCCCTTTCTTCTCCACGATCCGTTCAGGACCGATTGTCTCCTACCGGACATCTCGGTATGCCCGGATCAGATTCGATGTGCGCGCTAGAATCCAAACTGGCCGCGGAACTTATCCCAGGTGCCAGTATCCTTGTCTGGAATCAGGCGGAAGTCGACGGTATAGCCCGCCCTCGAGATGTCCTCGAGCGCCTGCGCCTCCTCCTGGGTGATGGATTGGTTGTTGCCGATCTTCACCGTACCGGGGCGGTCGTTGCACGGACCGACGATGACGGTCTTCACGTCATCGGGCACGAACCCGAAATTCACCAGAATCTCGGCCATATCGATCGGGTTTTTCGTGATCAGGAAGTAACGCGTCTTGCTGTCGCGTACGGTCTGGGCCTTCTCCTTGAAGTGCTCCATGGTCCACACGAAGGTCTTCTTGTCGGGAGCGGCGCTCTTGTAAGCGCTCTTGAGCACCGAATTTGAGGCAGCGGCGTCGTTGACGGCGATGATGCCATCGCACGGGTACTCGACCGCCCATCGCGTCACGGTCTGCCCGTGAATCATTCGGTCATCGATACGAACAAAGGAAATCATATGTCTCTCCTTCCCTTACCGGGCCCTTTTGCGCGTCCTTTCCGCACATCCGTCAGCCCAATCGCTTCCCAATGTGAAACAGCTCGCGCAAGCTCCTGTCAGATCTCGTCTTCATCCTCATCGTCCGAGGCGATTTCGAGCTGGCGGGCACCGTCGCGCGCCTCGGCGAGCATCTGTCCGGCAAGAGTCGACAGGTCGCCCGAGGAAAGCCCCATGAGCGCCGTCATCGCCATGGGCAGGTTCATTCCGCCGAACGCGATGGTCGTCGGCAAAAGCCCGCGTTCGGAAAGCACGTTCAACGCGTTCGTAAGCGGGGATCCACCGACGATATCCCCGAGCAGGACGACCTCGTCACCCGGCTCGATCGGCTTGAGCGCCTCCGTGAGATTCGCAACGTACTCATCGGCGCCCATGCCGTCCTCGAGGCTCGTGCTGATGACATCAGCCCGCTCGCCCATGAGCATCTTGAGCACGCTGTGCATGCCCGGAGCAAGCATCCCGTGGCTGACGAGGACCAGATACCGCATCGCTACACTCCCTCCACCGCGCTGTGCGCGGGTCGTTGTGATTACGAAATAGATAATAGTGTTAACTATCAATAGGTGAAATAATCACCGGTGAACGGTCGACGTCATTCCATTAACGGTAGCAACTATTATTTTTTGGCAACTAAGCGGTAGGATTTCGCCGGTGAACGGTAGATGCTGACTGTTTACCGGCAAGCGGGACGATGGGCCTTTTTGTCACCGCTCGAGCGGCTTCTTGCGCTTTTTGGGCTTCTCGAACGGCTCGCGGTCGTATGTGATGCTATATGCCTTCTCGAGCACGTTCACCAGCTCGCGCGCGCTGCTATCCCCCAGCGACTGCAGCTGTTCGGCGACAGCGGCGATACTGTTATCTCCTTGACGCTTCGCGTGTTCGATTCCCTCGGGAGTTGCCGAAACGAGCACTTTGCGCCGATCGTTCTCGTCGTTCCGACGCTCCACATAGCCCTTGTAGACCAGAGAATCCAGAATGCGCGTCATACGCGGGCGCGTGTAGCCCAGGGTATCGGCGAGAACGGACGGATTCATAGGTTCACCTTTATCGGAAAGGTACTGCAAAACGGGCGCTTCGCCCACCGCAAGCGAACGCGCCGTCCCCAGCGAACCTTTCGCCAAACCTTGCGAATACACGATCAGCTTGCGTGCTGCCGCCTCGTAATCCATGTCGTCTCCCACGACCCCATATCCATCTTCGCCGAGACCGTGCTCGGGGTAATAGCTAACGGTATTAACTGTTCCCATATTACCTGAATCTCTCAAAAGAATCCCGAGCGTCTTCATTAACTCGGCAGACGGTCACGAATGCAGGAGCTTATTATCGAGCCCATTCCATCTGCAGGTACACCGAACGCCCTAGGAGACCCGGTCGATTAAGCCCTCGCCCACCAGAGCCTCGTATATTCCGTCGTGGTCGTTGTCGAGCGTCTGGAGACTGATCCGCTCTTTGATCTCTGCCGGCGCGTTGCCCATAAGATACCCGCGCCCCACCGCTTCGAGCATGGGCACATCATTATAGTTGTCTCCGAATGCGATAGCGCTCGACAGGTCCGCGCCCATCAGGTCGCAAAGTGTGCGCACGGCGTTCGCCTTGCTAGTGCCGGCAGGCATGACCTCAATCAGAATGTCCGAAGAGCGGGCGATCGCATGCTGGGGAAAGCGCGCTTTGAGGCGCGCCTCAATCTGGGGTGTCTGCACGGAGTCGCAGATGAGCAGCAGCTTCTGCACCTCGTCGCGCTCGATTGAGGAAATCGTGCCCTCACGTGCCTCCGCCATGACGATACGCTCCTCGTTTCGCACGCGCCCGTCAGATCGATCGGGTGTCACCCAGTCCTCGAACGAGTAGGCGTTCCACGCGACATCGAAGCCCTCGAACGAGAGAAAACCGATGATCTCCTGCGCATCGGCCTTCGAAAAGCCACGGTGATAGATGACGCGCCGCTCCCTGTCCAATATGACGCCCCCGCTGTACGTCACGACGAAACACGAGATATCGTTCTGATCGAGCATGGGATAGGTCCCCGTGATGCCGCGCGCGGTAACGATGACGAACGGAATGCCCTGTTCCTGAACCCTCTCAATCGCGCGACGTGTAAGAGGCGTGATTCGATGCTCGGAGTTCAGTAGCGTGCCGTCGACATCGCTGAAAACGATTGTCTTCGACCCTGTCCTCGTCCCCTTGGCCCCATCTGCCATGCGAAGTCCTCCCCGATAGAGAAACGTGGGTGCAGTTCTGGTCTAATATGTTTTATGTCCTATGTATCCCTATTTGTAATGTATGTACCGTACATTTAGAAATATAACAGGCCGCTCCGTGTGCGTAAAGTGCCGCTAAGCATGAAGTCGAAATCGGTCGTATCGAAATAGGGGGATTCGTGAACGCGCTTGAGCTCATTGCGGGAAAACCGCTCGACCTGGAATCGGAACTCCCGCTCTACCAGCAATTGGAAGAGCGTATCCTGCAGGCAATCGCCGCGGAGGCGCTTGAACCTGATCAGCCGCTGCCCACTGAGATCGCGCTCTGCGAAGCCCTCGGTCTTTCGCGCGCAACGGTACGCCGTTGCTTCGAGGACCTCGTAGAGCGCGGCTGCATCGTTCGCCGCCGCGGCAAGGGCACGTTCATCTCACGCCGGCAGACACCGCACGACGGTCCCTACCTCAACTTTTCCGACCGGATGGCTGCCGCCGGCCTCTACCCCTCGTCGCAAACCATATCGTTCGAGCGCATGGATCCACCGACATTCGTGAAGCGACGCCTGCGTCTCGGCGATAACGAGCAAATCTTCCGCATCAAGCGCCTTCGCCTCGCCAACGAGCGCCCCATGACCATCGACACGGTGCACATCCCCTGCCGGATCTGCCCCGCACTTATCGAACAGGATCTGAAGCAGTCCCTGTATCGCATCATCGCCGAGCGCGCCGGCACGATGCCCGCCCGTGCAGACGAAACGCTCGAAGCGGTAAGCCTCACCCGTCAGGAGGCGGAGCTCCTGAACGCCGACCCGGGGCTGGCCTCGTTTCTCATCACGCGCACCACATTCGATGGGAACGGCATGCCGTTTGAGGTCACCCGCACCGTTGCGCCGGGCGATCGCAACCGATACGATTTCTCAACATCCGGCCTCAGGTGACGGTCGAGAAGGCAAAACGATCGGGCGAGCCGAGCGATGGGTGAATCGCCCCCGCTCGGCGCATGCCGCAATCGAGCTGCCTACACGTAGAACAGGATGTCGTCGTAGGTGGGCACCGGCCAGTAGTCGGCGGCGACGATCTCCTCCATGGCGTCCACGGCGGCGCGCAGGGTCTCCATAGCGGGATTCACCTCGTGAGCGTAGCAGTTGGCCTGCTCCTGCGCGTCCATGATCGCCTCGGCCTTCTGATGCAGCTCGTCGAGCTCCTTGATCGCCACGTTGATCTTGGTGATGCCGTCGCACAGGGTGTTCAGGGTATCCTGCTCGCTTTGCATGGTGGAATCGATGCCGACGCCGCGGAACACGTCCAGACCGCGCGCAACCTTGGTCGCATAGGCCGTGATCTGCGGGCGGTAGGTACGGCGCGCCTCGCGGATCATGGTCGTGGCCTCGATGTTCATGAGCTTGTTGTACTTCTCGAGCTTCACCTCGTAGCGGCTGAACGCCTCCGTCTCGGTGAGCACCCCCATGCGCTCCCAGAGCGCGATGGCCTTCTTCGAGACCATCTCGGGAAGCGCGTCGGCGGTGGTGTGCAGGTTGGCGAGCCCGCGGCGCTCGGCCTCGGCCTTCCACTCGTCCGAATAGCCGTCGCCCGAGAAGAGGATGCGGCGGTGCTCGTTCAGGTGCTGCTTGCAGTACTCGAGCGCGGCCTCCTCGAACTGCTCGGCGGGCACGGTCTCGAGGGCATCGGCGAACTCCATGAGCGCCTCGGCCACGGCAGTATCGAGCACCAGGTTGGAATCGGAGGGGTTGGCCTCGGAGCCCACCGCGCGGAACTCGAACTTGTTGCCCGTGAAGGCGAAGGGTGAGGTACGGTTGCGGTCGGTGTTGTCCTGCTCGAGGTTGGGCAGCACGTCGGCGCCCAGGTCGAGCACGCCATGGGTGGCATGCACGCTCGCCTTGCCATCCATGATCTTCTGCACGACCTCGGTCAGCTGGTCGCCCAGGAAGATCGACACGATCGCCGGCGGCGCCTCGTTGGCACCCAGACGGTGGTCGTTGCCGCAAGAGGCCACCGACATGCGCAGCAGCTCCTGGTACTTGTCCACCGCCTCGATCACAGCGGTCAAAAAGACCACGAACTGCAGGTTCTCGAGCGGGGTGTCGCCGGGGTCGAGCAGGTTCTCGTCCGCGGTGGAGAGCGACCAGTTGTCGTGCTTGCCGCTGCCGTTGATGCCCTCGAACGGCTTCTCATGCAGCAGGCAGGTAAGGTCGAAGCGAGACGCCACGAGCTTCATCTTCTCCATGATGAGCATGTTGTTGTCAATCGCCTGGTTCATCTCGGAGAACACGGGGGCGAGCTCGTGCTGGCACGGAGCGACCTCGTTGTGCTTGGTCTTGGACGGGATGCCGAGCGCCCAGAGCTCGTCGTCGAGCGCCTTCATGTACTTCGAGACGCTGGGGCGGATGGCACCGAAGTAGTGCTCCTCGAGCTCCTGCCCCTTGCAAGGGGGCGCACCGAAGAGCGTGCGGCCGCAGATCACCAGGTCGCGACGGCGACGGTAGGCGTCCTTCTTGATGAGGAAGTACTCCTGCTCGCAGCCGACCGTGGGCACCACGCGCTTCGGATGCTTGCCGAAAAGCGCCAACACGCGCTTGGCCTGCGTGTCGAGGACCTTCATCGAGCGCAGAAGCGGCGTCTTCTTGTCGAGCGCCTCGCCGTTGTAACCGCAAAAGGCCGTGGGGATGCACAGCACGTCATCCTTGATGAACGCGGGGCTCGTGGGATCCCAGGCGGTGTAGCCGCGCGCCTCGAAGGTGGCGCGAAGCCCGCCGTTGGGGAAGCTCGACGCATCGGGCTCGCCCTGGATGAGGGCTTTGCCGGTGAACTTGGTGATCGCGGTGCCGTCGCCCACGGGCTCCAGGAAGCTGTCGTGCTTCTCGCTCGTAATGCCCGAGAGCGGCTGGAACCAGTGCGCGTAGTGCGTGGCGCCATGCTCGATCGCCCACGTCTTCATGGCGTGCGCGACGGCGTTGGCCACATCCAGATCGAGCGGCTCGCCCTCCTCGATGGTGGCGAAGAGGCGCCGGCAGACATCCTTGGGAAGCACGCGCTTCATGACGTCTTCCGAGAAGACCATCGTTCCGAAACGGTCGGTGAGTTCCGCCATGCGAAAGCTCCCTTCATCCACGCGCCGCGCAAGGCGATGCGAAGGCCCAATGACGCCGGCAGGGTCGCGCGCGAAGCATCTCGACGAGGCACCCGCGCGCCGCCGGCCCGAAACATCCCCTCTAGGGTAGCGTACACGGCGCCGACACGCGACGAGGACGTCGAATCCTGCAAGATGGACAGGATTTCCGCGGCGATGAACGCTGCGTTTCGCCTGCGCGGCATCCGCGCGGACGGTGCGGGAGCGGTGTATGATGCACACGAGCCCAGCGACCGAAAGGCGGCCATCATGCGCGTCGACGAGATCTTTGCCCAAGCGCACGAGACGGGGCGCACGCCCGTCTCCTTCGAGATGTTCCCGCCCAAAGGCGAGCTCACCCTCGACCGCGCGCGCGACGCCGCAGGGAAGCTCTGCGCGCTCCGGCCCGACTTCATCAGCGTTACCTGCTCGGCAGGCGGTTCGGGCAACTCCGGCCCCACGGCGGGGATCGCCGCCATGATCGAGCGCGACTTCGGCGTGAACTCGGTCGCGCACATCACCGGCATGGGGCAGACGGAGGAATCGCTTGCCGCACGCATCGCCAGCTATCGGGAGGCCGGCGTCGAGAACGTGTTGGGGCTTCGCGGCGATCCGCCCGCCGACGGTTCGGCGGCAGCGGGAGATTTCCGCTACGCGGCAGACATCATCCCGACGCTCGTCGAGGCCGGTTTCTGCGTGGGCGCCGCCTGTTATCCCGAGGGCCATATCGAATGCGACGACCTGGCGCAGAGCGTTCGGCACCTGCGGCTGAAGCAGGATGCCGGGGCGAGCTTCCTGGTGACGCAGCTCTTCTTCGACAACGAGCTCTTCTACCGGTTCCGCGAGCTTGCCGACGCGGCGGGCATCACCGTCCCCATCACCTGCGGTATCATGCCGTTCATGAGCAAGCAGCAGGTGAGCCGCATGGTCTTCATGTGCGGGGCGTCGCTGCCGAGCCCCGTGATCAAGCTGCTGGCGCGCTACGAGGATGATGCCGAGAGCCTCATGAGGGCGGGCATCGACTATGCCTGCGCCCAGCTGCAAGACCTTGCCGAGCACGGGGTCGACGGCCTGCACGTCTACACGATGAACCGCCCCGCGGTGGCATGCGCCGCCATGGAAGCGCTGGGGCGCTAGGGCTCATGCGCACGCAGCCGGCGGGCATCGCCGCGGATGTCTGGGGAAAACTCGCGAGCCCCGCGCGCTACCGCCTCGCCGCGCACATCGATCGCGCCGAGGCCCTGCGCTACCTGGGCTACCGCGGGCAAGCCGTCGACGACGAGCTCGCCGCGCATATCGAGGACATATTCGCGCGGGCGGAATCGGAATTCGAACCGCGCGGCGCGAGCGACGTCTTCGCCATCGACGCCGCCGCATGCGACGCATCCGGCGCCCCCTGCATCCGCCTTGCCGACACCACGGTCGAGCTCACGGGGCGCTCCATCTGGCGCCACCTCAAGGACGCCGACGCCGCCGCGGTCATCGCGGTGACCTTGGGTATGGGGAGCGAGCGGGCGTTGCGCCGCTGCAGCCATACGCACCCTGCCGATGCCGCGATCTTAGATGCGGGGCTCTCGGCAATGGCCGAGGCCGCCATCGGCGCCGTCGATACCGCCCTGCGCGGCGAGGCCGCCGCCTGCGGGCTTTCGGCAAACCATCGCTTCTCCTGCGGCTACGGCGACTGCCCGCTCGACGCGCAGCAGGACCTCCTCGATGCGCTCGACGCACGGCGCGTGCTGGGCATCACCCTCACGCCCTCGAACCTCATGCTGCCCTCGAAGAGCATCACCGCGGTCTTCGGGCTCTTCAGCGGGGCAAACGGCCCCGTGCCCGCAAGCGATGCGATACGATCCTGCCGCGGATGCCGCGTGGCAGACGGCTGCGCCTTTCGCGCGCGCGGCACCACCTGCTGGTCCTGACCCACCCTCATCGACTTGCAAACCATGCCGTGCCCGCGGAAGCGACGATTTTTCACTTCCATAACATAGCCCCTTACGGAAGTGAATCATGATTCGCTTCTTTATCGATTACGCGAAAGGAAGCGAATACCGGAGCTGATGGCACGGGACGACCCGACGCGCAGCGAAGTCGGTCGAGCCAGACGGACGGATATACTTAAGGGCACGCAAGACGCACGCCCCACCCTTGGAGGAGCCATGGCAGAGCATACCGATACCCGCACCGCCGCCCCGCACGGCACCGCAGATGGGGGCACCTGGCAGCCGCGCACGCTCGACACCCTGAAGATCGCCGACGACGACCTGCGCGCGGTGCTCGAGGGCCGTCGGCACCTGCTCTTCGACGGCGGCATGGGCACCATGCTCCAGCGCGCCGGCATGCCGGCGGGCGCACGTCCCGAGCTTTTGAACCTCACCGACCCCGATATGATCTTGGGCGTGCAGCGCGCTTACGTCGAGGCCGGTGCGGAGGTGATCACCTCGAACACCTTCGGCGCCAACGCGTCGAAGCTCGCCGGGAAGGCGACGGTCGAGGAGGTGTTCCGCGCCGCGGTGCATATCGCGCGCGCCGCGGGGGCGCGCTACGTGGCGGGCGATATCGGCCCAACGGGCGCGCTCTTGCGCCCTCTGGGCACGCTCTCGTTCGACGAGGCTTACGACCTCTTCGCCGAGGAGGCGCGCGCCGCGGAGGAAGCCGGATGCGACCTCATCGTCATCGAGACCATGACCGACCTCGCCGAGGCGCGCGCCGCCGTCATCGCCGCGAAGGAGCACACGCGCCTGCCCATCTTCTGCACCATGACCTTCGAGGAGGACGGGCGCACCTTTCTGGGCACGAGCCCCGAGGCGGCGGCCGTCACGCTCGACGCGCTGGGTGCCGACGTGGTGGGCATCAACTGCTCGCTCGGCCCCGACCAGATCCGCCCATTCCTCGCCCGCATGCTCGCCGTGACGGAGAAGCCCGTCATGGTGCAGGCGAACGCCGGCCTGCCGCATGTGGAGGCGGGCGCAACCGTATACGACATCGCGCCCGAAGCATACGCCCAGGGTGTCGCGCGCATGGTAGATGACGGCGCCGCCTTGATCGGCGGCTGCTGCGGCACCACCCCGGACTTCATCCGGCTGCTCGCGGACATCGTGCGCGACCGCGCGCCACGCGACCGCACCGTGGCGCCCGCGCTCCATATCGCGAGCGCGCAGGCGCACGTGGCGCTCCCCGTGGGCGCGGGGCGCATCGCGGTGGTGGGCGAGCGGCTGAACCCCACCGGCAAGAAGCGCCTGCAGCAGGCGCTGCGCGACGGCGACATGGACTACGTGGTGGCCCAGGCCATCAGCCAGCAGGAGCAGGGCGCCGACGTACTCGATGTGAACGTGGGCCTGCCCGGTCTCGACGAGGTCGCGCTCATGCCGCGCGTGAGCGAGGAGCTCCAGGCCGCGGTGACGCTTCCCTTGCAGTTCGACTCCACCGACCCCGCCGCACTGGAGGCGGCGGTGCGCCGCTACCCCGGGCGCGCCATCATCAACTCCGTCAACGGCGCCGCGGAGAGCCTCGCGGCGGTCCTGCCCATCGCGGCGCGCTACGGCGCCAACGTGGTGGGCCTCACCCTCGACGAGAACGGCATCCCCGCCACCGCCGAGGGGCGCCTTGCGATCGCCGGGCGCATCGTGGGGGCTGCCGAGGCCGCGGGCATCCCCCGCACGCGCCTGCTCATCGACTGCCTGGTGATGACGGCCTCCACCAACCAGGAGCAGGTGCGCGAGATCCTGCGCGCCGTGGCGATGGTGAAGGAGCGCCTGGGCGTGGCCACCACGCTCGGCGTCTCAAACGTGAGCTTCGGCCTGCCTGCGCGCGAGCTGTTGAACGCGACCTTCCTCGCCGCGGCGCTCGGCGCCGGGCTCGATGCGCCCATCATCAACCCGGGATCGGCGCGCTACATGGATGTCATCCGCAGCTATCGGGTGCTCAACGCCGAGGATGCGGGCGCCGCCGCGTTCATCGAGCGCTACGCGGGGGCACCCGACCCCTATCATGTTCCCACGGGCGAAGCGGCGATGGCAGCCGGAGCTGCCGGTGAGGCACCTGTCGATAGCCGACGGCATGATGCGGCCGAACCGAACGAGGGCGGCCTCGAGCCGGACGAGCGCATCTGCCGCCTGGTGGTCTCCGGCAGGCGCGGCGAATGCCGGCGCTCCGTCGAGGAGCTCGTCCGCACCTGCGACCCCCTCCAGATCATCGATGGCTGCCTCATCCCCGCGCTCGATGAGGTCGGACGGCGCTTCGATGCCGGAACGCTCTTCCTCCCCCAGCTCATGGCGTCGGCGGAGGCGGCCAAGGCCGGCTTCGACGTCATCCGGGCGGCCATGCCCGAGACGACGGGTACGGAAAAGGGCGCGATCGTGCTCGCAACGGTGCGCGGCGATATCCACGACATCGGCAAGAACATCGTGAAGATGCTGCTCGAGAACTACGGGTACCGGATCATCGACCTGGGTCGCGACGTCGAGCCGCAGCGCATCCTCGAGGCGGTGCGTGAGACCGGCGCGCGGCTCGCGGGCCTCTCGGCGCTCATGACCACGACCGTCCCCGCCATGGCGGAAACCATAGAGCTCCTTCACCGCGAGGCTCCCGGGACCGCTATCATGGTGGGGGGCGCGGTTCTCACGCCCGACTACGCACGCGAGATCGGCGCGGACCTCTACGCGAAAGACGCTGCTGAGGCCGCACGCCTTGCCGAAGGGGTATTCGCCCGCGCCGACTGAGCACCCACCTGGGTTCCACCCGGGTAGAGCCGGCGCGCCCGCGCGCGGGAAACGACCATTCCGCCCCAGCCGATAGCGTGCAGACATCGAAACGGGGAGGCGGCATGCCTCCGGATCAGCCTCGATAGGAGACCCATATGAAAGAGCTTTACCTGATGCGCCACGGGGAGACCCTGTTCAACGCGCTCCACAAGATCCAGGGGTGGTGCGACTCCCCGCTTACCGAAGCCGGCATCGCAGGCGCGCGTGCCGCGGGCGAGCTGCTGCGCGAGCGCGGCGTGAGCTTCGACCACGCCTTCGCGAGCACCGCGGAGCGCGCGGCGGACACACTGGAGAACGTGCTCGACGCCATGGGCACACCGATGCCCTACGAGCGCTTGAAGGCCATCCGCGAGCGCGGATTCGGCACCTTCGAGGCGGAGAGCGAGACCCTGAACCCGCCCATCCGCCTTTACGACGAGTTCTTCCCCATCTACGGTGGCGAGACCTCGGCGCAGGTGCGCGAGCGCATGGTGGCTGCCCTCACCGAGGTCATGGAACGCGAGGACGTTACCCGCGCCATCGCCTGCTCGCATGCCGGCGCATGCCGCTGCTTCACCATGCACCTGGGCGACCCGAGCGAGCTCTTGCCGAAGGGGCGCGTGCCCAACTGCGCCATCTTGCACTTCACCTACGAGGATGGAAGGTTCTCGCTGGTCGAGGTGCTCGTGCCGTAGAGCGCGGCCCCGTTGGATCCGGGATGCAAAGAACCCTCCGGGAGGTGCGCGAAGGCCGCGGAACCTCCCGGAGGGTTCTTTGCGTCCCGGTTGCCGCCTGTCGCCTGCAGCAATCAGGAAAGCGACGACTCCGCTCAGTCGGCGATGCCCAGGCGGTCCTCGACCTCGTCATCGGGGATGTATTCCAGAAGATCGCCGGGCTGGCAATCAAGCGCCTCGCAGATCGCGGCGAGCGTGGAGAACCGGATGCCGTTGCACCTGCCCGACTTGATACGGGAGATGTTCACCGGAGAGATACCCACATGCTCGGCGAGCTTCTTCGAAGTGACCTTCCGATCGACGAGCATGCGGTCAAGACGCGTTACGATCATCGTGCAACCTTAATTCTTGAGCGAGTTGAGCGGGGCGGGGAAACGACCGCCGCGATGTGCGAACACGGTGCCGGCATGGGCGTTCACCGGCATGATGGGCGCACGGCCGAACAGGCCGCCGTACTCGACGGCATCGCCCACCCCCTTGCCTATGGCGGGGATGATACGCACCGCGGTCGTCTTGTTGTTGATCACACCGATCGCCATCTCGTCGGCGATGATACCGGCGATGGTCTCGATCGAGGTGTCTCCGGGGATGGCGATCATGTCGAGACCGACCGAGCACACGCAGGTCATGGCCTCGAGCTTCTCCAGGCTGAGCGCGCCCGCCTCGACCGCGGCGATCATGCCGGCGTCCTCGGAGACGGGAATGAAGGCGCCCGAGAGGCCGCCCACCGAGGAGGTCGCCATCACGCCGCCCTTCTTCACGCAGTCGTTGAGTAGCGCAAGCGCCGCGGTGGTGCCGGGGCCGCCGCAGGTGCCCACACCGATGATCTCCAGGATGCGCGCGACCGAATCGCCCACGGCGGGGGTGGGTGCGAGCGAGAGGTCCACGATGCCCTTCTCCACGCCCAAGCGGCGCGCTGCCTCGCGGCTCATGAGCTCGCCGGCGCGGGTGATCTTGAACGCGGTCTGCTTGATCTTCTCGGCGACCTCCATCATGCTCGCCGTCTCGGGCAGCTGCTCGAGGGCGGCCGCCATGACGCCGGGGCCGGAGACGCCCACGTTGATGACCGCATCCGCCTCGCCGCCGCCGTGCACCGCACCCGCCATGAACGGAGAGTCCTCTACCATGTTGGCGAAGACCACGAACTTGGAGGCGCCCACGGAATCGGCATCGGCGGTGAGCTTGGCGGCGTCCTGGATAACGTGCGCCGCCATAAGGACCGCGTCCATGTTGATGCCCGCGCGCAGGCTCGCCACGTTCATGCTCGAGCACACGCGGCTCGTGGTGGCAAGCGCCTCGGGGATGCTCGCAATCAGGCGACGGTCGCCGTCACCGATGCCCTTATGGACCAGCGCGGAGAACCCGCCCAGGTAATCGATGCCCAGGGTCTCGGCGGCGCGATCGAGCGCATGCGCGAGCGGGGCCAGATCCTCGTCGGGGCAGGCGGCGGCGATCTGGGCGACGGGCGTCACCGACACGCGCTTGTTCACGATGGGGATGCCGTACTCGCGCTCGAGCGACTCGGCGGTCTCGACCAGGTTCTCGGCCGTCGCGGTGACGCGGTCGTAAACCTTCGTCGCCATGCGGGAGAGGTCCTCGTCGGCGCAACCCAAGAGCGAGATGCCCATGGTGATGGTGCGGATGTCCAAGTTCTGCTGCGAGACCATATCCCTGGTCTCGGCGATTTCTGCTGGCGTGATCGCCATGGGCGCTCCTATCGGTCGGCTCGGGTCCGCGGGCGCGGCGTGGCCGGCGGTGTCATGTGAGGTATTGTAGCCGGTCCCGTGCCCGCCGGGCGCGCCGGCACCCGAGTTCACAGGGCCCGAACACGTTTGAGGGCGCTCGAGGCGAGCCCGGTGCGTGCCACGGCGCCTCGGGGGCGCATGGATGTGAGCCGAACGCCCCTCGTGCGCGGCAGCGTGCCGCGCCGCTTGCTACACTGGATACATCTTGATTGCATGCTGAACGGGGGCGCTATGGCAACGGACACGATAAAGTCGCCGCATGGCGGGAGCGGCGTCCGCCACGCCGGGCTCGACCCGAAGGCGACACTTCTCACGACGGACTGGAACGAGGAGTGGAAGGCCCTCCAGGCGGGTAGGCGCGATCCCGACGACCCGGCATGGTGGGACGCGCGCGCGAAGCATTTCCGCCCGCGCGAGACGAGCCGCTACGCCGCCGACTTCATCGCCCTCACGGACCTCCTTCCGCAGGAATCCGTGCTCGACATGGGATGCGGTGCCGGCACGCTGGCGATCCCCCTCGCACAGGCGGGCCACTCCGTCCTCGCCTGCGATTTCTCCCCCCGCATGCTTGAGATGCTCGAGGAGGCCGTTCGCGAGTTCGGACTCGATGACCGCGTCCGCTGCCTGCCGCTCGCATGGGACGAGGACTGGAGCGCCGCGGGCATGACGGCGGACTGCGTCGACGTCGCCGTCGCCAGCCGTTCGATCGCCACGCGCGACCTTGGCGCCGCGCTCATGAAGCTCGACCGCGCGGCACGGCGGCGCTGCGCGATCACGCTCGTCACCGGTGCCAGCCCGCGCTTCGACCCCACTGTCATGAACGCGATCGGTGCGAGCATCACCGAAAGCCGCGACTACGTATACGCTATCAACATCCTGATCGGTTTGGGACGCGCTCCCGAGGTGCGCTACATCGATTCCCCGCGGCGCGACACCTTCGATTCGCTCGAAGCCGGCGTCGCCGATTTCGCGCGCATGCTCGAGCGCGGCAACGAAGACCGTCTTGAGGAGCTGAGGCGCTATCTTGCCGCCCATATGGTTGAAAACCCCCATGCGGGCGAGCCGGGTCCCAAGGGGCGCCCGCAGGGGCGCTTCATGCTCGATCACGTGCGCCATGTGCGGTGGGCGCACATCAGCTGGCAACCGCTTTGATTGCAGTCCCGGTGCACCTACCTGCACCGGCTGCGCTATCATGCCTCACGGAACGCCGCGCAGAAGCGAAGCGCGGTGCGCCCCGGTCTTGGAAAGGAGATAGCTGGCCATGGGTTCCGCCATCATCAAGGTGCTCTCGTTCGTCTGCATCATCCTCGCCGGCGTCATCGCCGCACGGACGGGTAGCCTTGGCAAGGGTCCGACCGCCTGGTGTCGCAGATCGTCTTCAAGCTCACGCTTCCCTGCGCGGTCATCCATGCGTTCGGCACGTCGGATTTCCGCTATGATCTCCTACTCGTCATACCGCTCGGTTTCATATGCGTCGCCGTCCCCATGCTCGTCTCCTACCTCGCCACCCTCCGATCCTCTGATGCGGACCGGGTGTTCTTCCTGCTCAACACCGGAGGCATGAATATCGGTTGCTTCGCCCTGCCCTTCGTGCAAGCGATCTTCCCGGCAACGTACGCGGTCGTCACCTGCATGTTCGATGCTGGGAACTCGATCATCGTGACCGGCGGGTCCTATGCGATCACCAAGACGCTGCTGGGGCAGGAGCATGACGAGCACCCCGTCCGCGCGATCGCCAAGCGGCTGGTCTCCTCCATCCCCTTTGATTGCTACATGATCATGATCGCGCTTGCGCTGATGGGCATCCGGATTCCCGAAGCGGTGGTCCAGTTCACCGAGCCCATGTCGAACGCCAACGCGTTTCTGGCGATGTTCATGCTGGGCCTCATGGTCTCCGTGCAGATCGACTCGCAGAAGCTGGGGAAGCTTGCGAAGCTCCTCGTCATACGCTACGGGTTCTGCGCCGTGGCCACCGCCGCCATGCTGGCGCTGCTGCCGTTCGACCACCTGACCCGCTGCGTGCTCGCAACGGTGCTATGGGCGCCGCTCTCCGCGATGGCGCCGATGTTCACCCTGTGGTGCGGCGGCGACTACGGCCTCTCGGGCCTTGCGAACGCCATCACGATTCTGGTCGGCATCGTCATGATGACCGCAGTGATGATGGCGACGGGTGTGCTCGTCTGACCTTGCGGCGAGCGCCCCGGAGCCGGCAGGGCGAGGCGGCGAGAGGTCGACGGGGCCGCGCGCGGCGCCCGAACACTCGCGGCGCTTATGTGAAGTCGGGCACCAGGCGCTTGAGGATTCGCGCGGTCGGGCATACCATCGTTTGACCGTTTCCGCACGGCGCTCGCAATGCGCCGCACGGCCTGGGAGGCAGATCATGAAGACCTTCACCCGCGCACTCGCCGGCGTGCTTGTCGTCGCCGTCATCATCTTGGGCACGCTTTCCGCCCTTGGGGGCACGGTCCTCTCCGACCTGCCGTTCTTCTCGGATATGCGCGCCGGAGCCGCCAATGCGGTGATCGATGCCTCGGGCATCAAGGGGCGCATCGAGGACGAGCTGCGCTCCAACACCTCCGCGATCGCCCAGGCGACCGGCTTGAGCGAGGCCGAGGTATCCGGTGCGATCGATTCATTGGACATCCCATCTTGGAGCGCGGCGGAGCTCCCCGACGATGCCGTCGCGACCGGCAGCGCGAGTGCCAGCTACGGCGGGACGAGCGCGACGGTCACCACCTACGCCGACCCCTCCTACGTGACCGTGGACGCCTACGGGCAGTCGGTGACGCTTTCCGTTCCCGCGAGCGCGCAAGGGTACCTCCCCTACCTCTCCTACCTGCAATGATGGAAAACGTCCCTGGCAATCGCGCGAACCATCAACCGAACCGCCACCATCCTTCGCCGCGACGGCAAGCGGTCGACGGGCGGGCGGCGCATGGTGCGGTAACGGCCCCGATCAACGCCGCGGCGGCGGCTCGCCGTGCGGCGAGCGTTCCCGGTGCCGAGCAGCTGCGCCTACGGCAGGCGGCTGCAGGCGTCAGCGCGGAACGGGCCCGCGCGCTCGGGCGCAGCGAGCAGCCTGTTGGGCGTGTCGTGCGCATCGTCGCCGTCATCGCAGGCGGCGCACTCGCCCTGTTGCTCGCCGTCATCATATTCCGGGCGCTCACAGGCGTCGCGCTCTTCGACGACCGCGCGGCAGGAGGCGGCGCTTCCGCCGACGCGTCAAGCTCAGACGGAGTGGGCGCCCGTCTGCCTGAAGACCCGGAAGACGATGTTGCCGCCGCAGACGGCGTGCTCTCCTGGAATGATCGCTCCTATACCCTCGCACAGGATTCCGATGGCACCTGGTGGCTTTGCTACCAATACCGGGATTCCGACGCCGCACCGTTATCCGCCTGCGCACTCACCGGCAACGCGGTAGGATTCGCACGGCGCGAGAACGTAATCTACCTGGTCTCGACGGGCAGCGGGCGCACGTTCGTGCAGTCATACGTGTACGCCGATGGCTCGCTTCCCGCAGACCTCGCCGATTTCGACGGCGAGGCGGTCGACATCGACATCGATGGGGGCGAGCTTCGCCTCTTCGATCAGGCGGGGGGCTCCGTGGGTTCAGTTCCTCTGCAAACCAGCGCCTTGTAGCGCACGGCATCGCAGAAAGCTAGCGTTCACCAATGTCCAAACAATCGCTGTAGCCATTTCTGACCGCTTTTGCATTCTTCTGTACGCGCGTGCAGCCGACTGAACGGTTATCGCGCGATGAACAACTGGGAAACTACCAGGAATGCATCCGTCGGGAATTGCCGGCCTTAGAAAAAGAATGCAAAAGCGGTCAGAAATGGCTACCGGGATACGATGCGCCGTTTCGAAAGAAGAGGGGCACGGGTTCAAACCCGCACCCCCTCACGCGCCGTAGAATCTCGAAGGCCTCGCGCCTCAGCTGCAACCGGTGGTGGTACCGCAGTCCAAGCACACCTTGCAGGTGCCGTTTTGCACCATACGCGAGCTCCCGCAGTTGGGGCAGGTAGTTCCGTCGTAGATGCGCTCGCCGTGCATGGCGGCGTTGCGCGCCGCCTCGTTCACGAACGCGCTGGTGTAGAAATCGCCGGTATCCACCGATCCGGTATCCTCGCGCAGCGCGTTCTCCTTCTCCTCCACCAGGCGGTCCATGGCCTCGGGGCTCACCAGCGGCTCATCGTCGGCCCCGGCAGCCGCCACGCGCTTCTCCACCGCGGCGACCGCAGTCGCGGCGTCGACGGGTGCGGGCTGAACCACGGTAGCTGGTTTCACCTGCACGCGCGTGTAGTCACCGAGCTCGATATCGATCACCTTCGAGATAAGGTCGGAGATCGAGGTGACGTACTTGATGTAGGGATGGCTCTGCACGAATCCATAGGGCTCGTACATCTGGCCACGAAGCATCTTGGAGATGTTCTCCGCGGGGATCCCGTACTGCAGCATGACCGAGATGGTCTTGGAAAGCGAGTTCAGAAGGCCCATGATGGTGGTGCCCTCGCGGTCCGTGGTCACGAAAAGCTCCGCGATCTGGCCGTCCTCGTTACGGTTCACGGTGGTGTAGATCTTCACGCCGTCGATCTGCGCCAGATGGGTGTGTCCGCGGCGAATGCCCATCACGCGACGGCGCTGCGCCGGACGCTGCGGCGCATCGAGCTGCTTCTGGGCTTCGCGCGCGTAGTCGAGCAGCGCCTGATAGGAGAGCTCGCCCAGGTCCTTCTCGCCGTCGTCGTCGAAGAGCGAGTTGTTGAGCGGCTGGGCGTTCTTGGAGCCATCGCGGTACAGCGTGATGCCCTTGCAGCCCGTCTGCCAGGCAAGCAGGATGACATCCTTGAAATCCTGCACCGTGGCGCCGTGGGGCAGATTCACCGTCTTGGAGATGGCACCCGAGACGAGCGGCGTCAGCGCCGCCACCATGAGCACATGGCCCTTGGGGTCGATATAGCGCTCGCCCGAACCGCAGGTGTTGGCGGTGTCGAAGATCGCGAGATGCTCCTCCTTAAGATGCGGGGCGCCCTCGATCTTGCCATCTACCACCATCCCGTTCTCGTCGGTCGCCTGGACGTACGCCAAGATGTCGGCGATCTCGTCCTCGGTATAGCCCAGATGGGCCAGGGCATCGCCGATCACCGGGTTTGCGAGCGTCATGAACCCGCCGCCGGAGAGCTTCTTGTAGATCATATGGCTGAAGAAGGGCTCAATCGACGTGGCACCGCAATCCATCGCGAACGAGATGGTGCCAGTCGGCGCCATGACGGAGACCTGCGCGTTGCGGTAGCCGTAGCGCTCGCCGAGCTCCTCGGCGAACGTCCAGCTCTCGATCAGCGCCTGGGCGAGGTCCTCCTCGCCCGCCTCGTGCAGCAGGTCGAAATCGACCACGGGCGGCTCGACGGTGAGCCCCTCGAACGCATCGTTGCGCGCGCCCGCGACGCGGGCGTGGTTGCGGATCACGCGCGCCATGTGGCGCTTGTTGATCTCGTAGCAATCGAAGGGCCCTACCTTGCGCGCCATGATGGCCGATGCCGCATAGCTGCGGCCGGTGAGCGTGCCCACCAGGGCAGATGCCGTTGCGCGCGCCACGGGCGAGTCGTAGGGCATCCCCTTCGCCATAAGCAGGCTCGCCAGGTTGGAGATGCCCAGGCCCGTCGCACGGAAGCGATAGGTCTTGCGGGCGATGTCGCGCGTGGGGAACTGGCCCCACGCGATGGACGCCTCGAGTGCCAGCTGCACGAGATCGATCGTGTGCTCGTAGCCCGCCACATCGAAGGAATCGGTCGCGGGGTCGTAGTAGCGGTAGACGTTGATCGAGGCGAGGTTGCAGCTCGAGTCATCCAGGAACGCGTACTCGCCGCAGGGGTTCGTGGAGTTCAGGCGGTTGTAGTAGGCGCCGACCACGCCGTCCTCGCCGCCCGGGCAGGTGTGCCACTCGTTGAAGGTGTCCGAGAACTGCGGCGCGGGGTCGGCGCAGCGCCATGCGCTCTGGTTGAAGGTGTCCCAGATGTGCGCGACCGAGACCTCGCGATCGAGCTCGTGGTCGACGCGCCCGCGCAGGGTGTACGTCGCCTCGGGGTCATCGTCGAGCGCGGCGACCTTCGCCATGAACTCGTTGTCGATACGCAGGGAGTTGTTGGAGTTCTGACCGGAGACCGTGGCGTATGCCTCGCCGTTGATGTCCCCGTCGTAACCCATCTTCATGAGGGCGAGGGCCTTGTCCTCCTCCTTCGCCTTCCAGGTGATGAACTTCTCGATATCGGGATGGTTGATATCCAAGCAGACCATCTTCGCCGCACGACGCGTGGTGCCGCCGCTTTTGATGGCATCGGCGTTGCGATCGAGCCCCTTCAGGAAGCTCATGACGCCGCTCGAGACGCCACCGCCCGACAGGCGCTCCCCTTCGGCGCGCAGCGCGCTGAAGTTGGAGCCCGTACCCGACCCGCCCTTGAAGAGCTTGGTCTCGGTCACGAACTCGTCGGAGATGGAGTGGTCGCCCAGAAGCTTGTCCTCGACCGAGACGATGAAGCATGCGCTCGCCTGGGTCCGGGTGTACTGGTCCGCCGCCTCGACGACCTCGCCTGTGACCGGATCGACGTAGAACATGCCCTGCGGCTCCCCGGCGATGCCGTAGGAGCGCTTGAGCCCGGTGTTGAACCACTGGGGCGAGTTGGGGGCGAAGCGCTGGTCCAGGATGAGGTAGACGAGCTCGTCGTAGAGGATCTGGCTCTGCGCGCCTTCCTCGATCATCCCCTCTTCGATCAGCGCCGCGACCCAGAAATCGACCATGCGATGCGCGACCTGGCGAAGCGACGTCTCGTGCCCGCAACCGGGTACACCGGCTCGGCGGAAGTACTTGCTCGCAATGATGTCCACGGCGTTTTGGGAGTACTGCACCGGAAACTCCAGGTCGTGCATCTCGCACAGGACCTTGCCGGTCTTGTAATCGCTCAGATGCACGTCGCGCGTCGTCCACTCGAATAGGTCGTAGACGGTCTTGCCGGCATTCTCGGGCTCGTCGAGCGCGCAGGTGAACCTCCGCTGGACCAGCTCGTCGATCGTCGTCGCCATGGTCGGCCTCGCTTCCTCTTGGGTCAGCCTCGAATCTTCCCGGACCGTACGGACAGCATGACGGCGCAGGGGCGCCGCGGTTTCCAGACAGCCGATGACCATTCTAGCAACTGCGCTCGATGATACGCATCTACATATTGTGTTCGTCCGTGAACGGTCATACTATATGTTGCTTTTTCTCGAGCAGCTTTCTACCAGCGTGTTCGCAGGGGCACCGCCGCTGAACGTACGCCGCTCGCAGAAAAGCGACCGGCGCGCACGATATATCCGCCACACCGGAAGCGCCACGCGGCGCAAGATGTTGTGGCGGGAACAGGCCGGCTTTCGCCGGCACCGGGCGCATGTCAACCGCCTGTTGATGCGAACCCGGACGCCGGCGCCTCCGACCGGTTGCATGTGCCGTTTGTGCAGCTAGCTTGTCGAAGGCAGGGCGGTGCGGTAAGGTATTCGGGCACAAACGACCAGCAAGGAGCACGCACATGGCACTGACCGGACGACAGGTACGACAGCTGCGCAGCCTGGCGCACCACCTCAACCCCGTCATCATCATCGGCAAATCCGATGTGAACGAGGGCACCGTCCAGCAGGCCAACGAGAGCCTCGAGGCACATGAGCTCATCAAGTGCTCCGTGCTCGACGGTTCGAGCATGACCGCCCGCGAGGCGGCCGACGAGCTCGCCGAGCGCTGCCATGCGGAGGTCGTCCAGGTTATCGGGCGCAAGTTCTCCCTCTACCGCGAATCGCACCGCGAGAACGTCGAGAAGATCAAGCTCGTCTAGCTCTCCGCCCGGCAACCTGCCGCTCACGCCGCCCTCACGGGCGCCCTTAGAGGAGCCCCCGCCGGCGCTGAAGCCCGATGAGTTCCTCGTACAGCTGCCGCGTCTCCGGTTCGGGAATGCCTTTGACCTGCGTCTTCAGGTAATGAAGATGCCCGTGGTAGAGCTCGATCACCTCGTTTCTGCGACCTCCCCGATCGTAGACGCGCATCGCCGCGCGGATGACGTCCTCGCGCGTGGGGGCGCGGCGAAGCGCCGCGTCGACCATCCACAGCGCAGACGAGAGATCCTCCTCGTCGATGGCCGCCTCGACCCCGCGCAGCATGCAATCGACGAACTTCGCCGCGAACACGCCCCGCATCCTGATGAAGTAATCGGGGCAGCCCTGATCGGGCACGTAGAGGTCTCCCGAGTAGATCTGCTCGATCTTAAGGCAGCTCTCGATGACCTGAGGTGCGGCGACGCCGGTGCGCTTGACGAGCACCTGGCGAGCGAGCAGCTCGAACTGCATGACATCGGATACCACGTATTCCCGGTTGATCGCCACGCCGTCGCCGTGCGACAGCAGGTACTGCGGACCTTCGGCCGCGCCCTGCCTCATCGCGCGGCGCAACACCGTCAGCGTGGCGTACAGGTTGTCGCGCGCATGCTTGTAGTCGCTATCGGGCCAGAGCTCCTCCATAAGGACGCGCCGGCTCACAAACGACCCCATCGCGAGCGTGAGACGCGCCGCGAGCGTGCTCGCCTTGCGACGCCTCCATACCGCATCGGTGATCGTATGGTTGTTGCGCTCGACCTTGAAGCCGCCGAAAAGGCCGATGCCCAGCTGCCCCAGATCGGCATGCTCCAGCACGTCCGCCGCGCTCAGCACCGTCTCGACGCGCGGCGTGCGGGAAGGGCCGCCCAGCAGGTACGCATGGAGGCGCTGCTCGGGAAGCAGGCGGCGGATGGCATCGGCGCGCTCCCCCATCGCCTGCATGGCGAGGCGCGCCGGAAGCCTGATCGAGGGGTCGAGCAGCTCCTTCTTGTGCAAGGAGTACCAAGCGGACAGCTCCCCATCGAACCGCGCGGCGGCAAGCCCGAACGCCGTGACCCAGGCCTGCGCCGGGGTGCAGCTCCTCTGGGTGAGGTCGAGCAGCTCGGCCTCCTCGCGAATTGCCAGCCGCGAAGAGCTCCGTAGGTGGGCGGTGCGCTCCAACACGAGCGCCCATCCCTTGAGGGCGTGGGCGCTGCCGCCCATAAGTCGAAGCACCTGCTGGCCGCGGAACTGCGCATTGACCATCTGGCCCAAAGCCAGGCTCTGCCAGCCTTCCAGAAGCATGCAGAATAGCTGGAAGGGCTGGTCGGCAACGCGTATGGCAAGGGTTCCCGCATCGCTGAACACGCGCTCGTCGGTCACCGGCGCGCCCGAGAACAGCCTCCTCATCGAGATCGAGGTTCGCACCAGGGATAGGATCGGGACGAGACGGCGCTCGCGCAGGACGCGCGCCCAGGCCTCGAGCTGCGCATCGCGGTCGTCGGGCGCGTCCTTCATATCGCCATCCGCGATCTCCTCGATGATCTCGCCGCAGACGCGAAGGAGCTCCGGCACGTCGAGCGCCACCGACCGGCCCGCATCCCTCCGAGGACGGCGGCGGCCCGTCCGGCGCCGCGCGGTGCCGAGAATCCGCCCCATGCTGTTCGAGAAGCCCCTGATATCCGCTGCGGCAGGCAGCGCGTTGATATCGCGCCCCGGGTAGGCGATGCGCGGAAGCTCGATACCGGAGCACGTCGGCCACAGCCCCGCGAGCGCCAGCGCGCAATCCCAATCTGATGCCGATATCTCGTCCGCAACCGCCTGTGCCTGCAGCCGCAGCATGCCCGCCATGGCGCGGGCCAGCTTGAAATCGCCCAGGGTGAGCGCCGCGGCGTAGAGCGCAAGCATCCCACCCGGACCCGAGGCGGAGCCCGCCGCATCCTCAGGCGTCATGCACTCAGCCACAAGGGCGGCATGCCCGGCGAGCGCGAACTTCAGGGGGAACTGCGCGATAACGGCCGCAATCTGGTTGCGCTCCATGAAAGCGCGCGCCAAGGCCTCGGCCTCGTCGACGCGATCGTAGCGAAGCAGCATGCGGCACGCCCTCGTCACGAGGCGCGGACGCTCCCGGGCAATCTGGGCGCGAATCTCGCGAAGCGGTCCATCTTCTGCACCCAGGCATGAGAAGGCGCGCGTCGAGGCGTCGTAGCCGAAGACCGGGTAATCGTGCATGAGGCGGGCGAGGACCTCGTTCGACACGCGCATGCCCCCTCCCTCGATCTCCTCCACGCGACCCGTCCCCAAAAGCAGCATCATGCTCGCGATGAGCGCCATGTGCTCGTCCTCGGCAGCGAGCTCTGCGAGAACCGCCCGGTACAGCTCATCGATGTAGACATCGAGCAGCGGTCGCACCTCGTCGTTGCGGCGGACCGCCGCGGAAAGCGACGCCACGAGCGACGGGATGCCCTGCGTGAGCGCATAGACGTCGAGCGTGCTCGAGAGCGAGAAGGTCCGAGCCCAATCCGAGTACTCGCGCGGGCGGACGCGCAGCGCCTGCGCGCCGATGCGCGCCGCGCCGCCGAGCGCGCTCACGAACTCGCGGCGCCCCGGGACACAGGAAACGATGAAGGTGACCCCTTCGTCTCGAAGCTCGCGGATGCGGTCTGCCACGAGCGCCCCCTGCTGAGCGGACCATGCCGGTATGCCGTCGACGATCACGGCGGGACGCAGCGCGGCGCGCATCTTGCAGGCGGCATCGTTGATCGCTGCGATCACGTCAACGCACGACATCGCCGCCGCGTCGATCAGGCAGGCGTCCCCGCGCCCGGGATCGCTTCGCACCTCCTCGGCGTATTGGAGGCACAGCGCCGTCTTACCGAAACCGTCGGGCGCGGTGATGACGCAGATACCCGACTCCCCCTCGTGCTTCACGATGCTGCGCACCAGCTCGGTGCGCCGGACGGTGAAGCTCGACCCCATGGGCAGGCGCGGGGCGCGCGGCCGGGGGCCGGGCGCCATCTCCAGAATGCCCTCATACGTGGGCGGGACCTCGTTGAACGGCGTCCCATCGAACTCGCGTGAGACGGCTTGCAGGCTCTTGGTGCTCATAGGCTGGCCTCCTGTTCGCGTCGGGTCCCCCACTGTACGGGAACAGAAGCCTTTTCCAAGGCAGATAATCCGTTTCCCGGGCGAGTCGTCAGATTTCGGTCAGATTGATTCGGATTTTGGTCAGATGTACCGCTGGAGGACGTTTCTGCAGTTAGATGGCGGTCACGATGCGGCAAGTTTAAAGCCACGCCCGGGTGTTTGTCCAGAATTCTAGCAGGTAAGACACCGTCTACGGTATCAATTCGACCGTCAACGGTTCTTAAGGTAGCGTAACATCACCGCTGAATGTCCGATTGTGCTAAGGGTCCGTCAGGACCGTTTCAGCACGAGATTTCAGACGGATGTCAGATGCTCGAGGTCCCCATCTCGTATCCTACCTGCAAAAAACGCCCGCCCCGATACGTTCGGGACGGGCGCGTCGGGTCTATGCCCGATTCATCGGGAGCACCTCACAGCGCAACCGATAGAAGGCCGAACAAGCGTTACAGCTCGCAGAGCGCCAGCGCTTCCTCGTCGGCGACAACGGTCACGTTGGGATGCAGCTGCAGGATCGACGCCGGGCAGCTGGGCGTGACGGGGCCGAAGCACATATCGTGCACCGCCTGCGCCTTCGCCGGACCGTTGGCGACCACGAGGATGGTGCGTGCATGCATGATCGTCTGGACGCCCATGGTATAGGCCTGGCGCGGAACATCCTCGATGCGGTCGAAGAGGCGGCTGTTGGCCTGGATGGTGGACTCGGTCAGGTCGACGCAGTGCGTGCCCTTGGAGAAGCAGTGGTCATCGGGCTCGTTGAAGCCGATATGCCCGTTGTTGCCGATGCCCAGAAGCTGGAGGTCGGGATAGCCCGCCTCGGCTACGATGCGGTCGTACTCCGCACAGGCGGCATCGGCATCCGGGTTGGCGCCATCCGGCACATGGGTGTTGGCGATATCGATGTTCACGTGATCGAAGAAGTTCACCTTCATGAAGTAATGGTAGCTCTGCGGGTCATCGTGGCTGAGGCCGCGATACTCGTCCAGGTTATAGGTCGACACCTGCGAGAAATCGCAATCGCCCTTCTTGTTCCACTCGGCAAGCTGCTGATAGGTGCCGATCGGCGTGGAGCCGGTGGCGAGGCCCAGCACGCAATCGGGTTTGAGAATCACCTGCGCAGAGATGATGTTGGCCGCTTTGCGGCTCATGTCCTTATAATCCCTAGCGCGAACGATCTTGAGCATGCAGACCCCTTCCATCGACATACCGGTTTGCTGCTCCTCTACGATAGCGCAATATACGAAGCAGCGCGCCCCGATTTGGAGCGCGCTCCGATAAGCGGTGGAAGATATCCCGCGACACGATGGCCGGCGCGCGGCGAAGATCAGCGCTCGCGCGTGGTGATAAGCTTGCCCAGCTCCCCTACCGTGTCGCCTACGTTGCCCTTGATGCTGGAATACTCGACGGAATTGCAGATGAGGATGGGGGCGGTCACGTCGAACCCCTCGTCGCAGATGGCGTCGCGATCGAACTCGATTAGCACGTCGCCACGCTTGACCTCGTCGCCCACGCTGGCATGGACCTTGAAATGTCGACCGTCGAGCTTGTAGGTATCGAGTCCCACATGGATGAGCACGTCGAGCCCATCGTTGGTATGGAGCGCGACCGCATGACCCGTGGGGAAGATCGCCTTGATCTTCGAATCTGACGGGGCGACCACTTTGGAGCCGGTCGGCTCGATGGCGACACCCTCGCCGAGCGAACCCGATGCGAAGGTGGGATCTTTCACCTCTGAAAGCGGGATGACCTTCCCTGCCAGCGGCGACAGGAGAACGTTCCGCTTCCCGTGAAGTCCGATCGAGTTGAGAATCCGATCAAACATGACCGCTTGATCACCCTTCCCGAGAAACCGACAGATACCATGCCGACCCAACCTGATGGCACCTTATATGGTACCGCAAATTGACGCGAAACGCGTTCACGTCAACGTTACCAACCCCTCAGGGTTCAAGCGC
>CASFIQ010000067.1 GCA_949294785.1 uncultured Collinsella sp. | reverse complement strand
TTTGCTGATTACGCTGCTCATCCTGTACGCTTTGGTTTCGTGTATCTTTTTGCGGCATCGTCATTTCCGAATGGCCGCTGTGCTTACCAGGCCGACCGTCGGTTCGATTATCTTGGTTTTTTGCCGCGTTTAGTATCTGTGCTGGTATCGGAGTTTCTCCAGCAGCATAATAGCTGTCTGGATTGGTCGGTTCGGATGGGCCAAGTTTTCGTTGCTTCGTTGGCCAAAAGCGTAACGCGCGTTGTTACATCGTGAAGGGACAGCCGTGGCTATCAAGGCGATCGCGCTCGACATCGACGGTACGCTCACTAACGACGAGAAGGTCGTGACTCCGTGCACCAAGGAGGCGCTGTTTGCCGCCCAGCGCGCGGGCATCCGCCTCATCCTCGCCTCGGGGCGTCCGGTGCAGGGCCTGCGCGCACTTGCCCGCGAGCTCGAGCTCGACCGCTACCACGGTCTCCTCGTGGCATACAACGGTGCGCACGTGGTGGACGCCGAGAGCGACGAGGTCCTCTTCGACCAGCCCATGGAGCCCGCCGTCATGCGCGAGCTCCTGGACCACCTGCGCTCCTTCGACGTCATCCCCTGGGTGACGGAAGGGGAGTACCTCTATGTGGAGGACGCCTACCGCTGCATGATCTCGCACCGCGGGCGCGAGCGGAACATCGTCAAGTACGAGCGCGACGCCTGCGACCTCAAGATCCGCGAGGTGCACGATCTGGCCGAGGTGCTCGACCGCCCGCAGGACAAGATCCTGACCGCCGCGACCGATACGTACCTCGCGGCCCATGCCGACGAGATGTACGCACCCTTCCGCGACCGCCTCTCGGGTATGTTCACTGCGGACTTCTACTTCGAGTTCATGGCGCCCGGCATCAACAAGGCGCATGCGCTCGCCGGTGCGCTGCCCAAGCTCGGTATCGACGCCGCCGAGGTGGTCGCGTTCGGCGACGGCCAGAACGATGCCGCCATGATCGCCTGGGCGGGCACGGGCGTGGCCATGGCCAACGCCATCGACGAGACCAAGGCGGTCGCCGATATGGTCACCGCCTCCAACAACGAGGACGGCGTCGCCGTCGCGCTCGAGCAGCTACTTGCGTGATGCGCCTCCGACGGCCTGCTGCGGATTCGCTTGTTCAAACCATCCGATAGGAGATTATTCCCATGTCCAGTACCGCGCGAACCTTTCCCTATGAGGCAGTCATCTTCGATATGGACGGTGTGATCGTCGACACGGAGGCGTTCTACCAGAAGGAGGAGCGCGCATTCGCCGACCATCTGGGAGTCGAAGTGTCCGATGCGGAAATTCTCGACATGGTGGGTAAGTCGCATCAGCACTTCGTCCAGACGGTGACCCGCTGGCTTACGCTCGCCGGACAGGAGGGGCTCACCGGCACCGAGGCGGAGGCTCGCTACCGCGCTTGGAGCGCCGACCGTCCCCGCGACTACCGCAGCATGATGTTCCCGGGCATCCATGAGGCGCTCGACGGCCTGCATCGCCGCGGAACGCGCGTCGCGCTCGCCTCGTCGTCCCCGCGCGCAAGCATCCTCGCGGTGCTCGACCAGCTGGGTATCGCGGATGCCTTCGAGCTCGTGGTTTCCGGTGCGGAGCTTCGCGAGAGCAAGCCCAATCCCGCCATCTACCTGCTCACCCTCGAGCAACTGGGCCTTCCGGCCGCAGCGTGCTGCTGCATCGAGGATTCCGTCCCCGGCATCACCGCCGGCAAGCGCGCCGGTCTTACCGTGTTCGCCCGCCGCGAGGAGCGCTTCGGGTTCTCCCAGGCCGAGGCGGACGCGATCCTCGACCGCGTGGACGACATCTTGAAGGTCACCGAGCGGGTGTAACCGTCTGCCGTTTCACCCTTGAAAAGTGCTGCAAAATTCTCACGTTATAATACAATCTATATCATCTTATCTTTTGACCGTGAGGATGGCGCCATGATTGAAGCGAACAGCATCGTTCCCCTCTACAAGCAGATTGTTTTATCGCTCCGCGATGATATCGCGGCGGGCAAGTACCGTCCGGGCGACAAGCTTCCCTCTGAGGCCGAGCTCATGGATGAGTTCGGCGTGAGCAGAATCACCGTGCGCTCTGCGGTCAAGGAACTCGAGGAGTCCGGCCTGGTGGTTCGCGCGCGCGGCAAGGGGACGTTCGTGTCTTCCGGCGACAAGCTGGTGTACGCGGCTGACGACCAGGAGAGTTTCTCGCGTTCGTGCCAGCTATCGGGCAAGACCGCCTCGACGCAGGTTATCGAGCTGTCGTTCACGTATCCCACCCTTCGCGATGCGAAGTTTCTGGGTGTGAACGATACGGTCAGGGTTCTGCGTAGCAGGCGCTTGCGTTCGGTTGACGGCGAGCCCACGTTGCTGGAGACGAATTGCTACTCCGATACGCTCTCATTCCTGGTCAACGAGGATCTGAGCGGCTCGCTTATGGAGGTCTTGGAATCGCACGGCATCGGTCTGGGACGCAACATTCGAACGCTCGAGGTTTGCTTTGCGACCGATTACGAGGCATCTTGCCTGAACGTGGAGGAGGGGTCTCCGCTCCTTCTGTTCGTGGACAAACGCTACGGTGCAGACGACAAGCCGCTGTTCATCTCTCGTCAGGTATATTGCACCGAACGGCTCAAATTCTATCTCTGATGATTTGATCGTCATCTGACCGCTTATCGTCATTTTTCTAACGTTAACAGATTGCAAATTGAAGAGGCTCTGCCGCCCTTCGCTTTTATATGGTAGTATAAGACAACATAAGACATCCTAATACGATATGGGAGCGAAAATGAACAGGATACTACTTGCCAGCCATGGTCCGCTCGCGAAGGGCATGAAAGATACATTGGCGATATTGGCGGGGCAGAACGACCGCATCGAGACGCTTTGCGCTTATGTTGACGACCAGTCGCGTGACGTTGCGAAGATGATCGACGCGTGGGAGGCGGGAATCGATCCCGACGATTGGTGGATCGTGGTGACCGACGTGTTCGGCGGCTCGGTGAACAACGAGTTTCTCCTGCGTCTTTCCGAGGGTGCGTTCACCTTGGTTGCCGGTATGAACCTTCCGCTTCTCGTCGAGCTTTCGGTCATGTTGGATTCCCTGGACGAGGCCGCGCTCGATCGTGCGATTGATTCCTGCCGTGCATCCATACAGCGTTGCACGCCACCGGTCGCGGGTGGAGACGATGACGAGGATTTTTAGATTCAGTAGTATCCGATGCGGATTATCTGGAGGAGAACATCATGATCGTACTGACGCGCGTTGATTACCGCCTGATTCACGGACAGGTTGCCATGACGTGGACGCGAACCGTTGGCGCGGACTGCATCTTGGTGGCAAACGATGCCGTTGCGGCCAGTGACGTTCAGAAAGCCGCCCTGCGCATGGCGCGCCCGAGCGGCGTCAAGCTCGTCATCAAGAACGTCGATGATGCGATCGCCGCGCTCAACAGCGGGGTCACCGACAAGTACAAGCTGTTCGTCATCGTGGAGACGATCGCCGATGCCCATCGGCTCGCCATGAGCTGCCCGGCGATTACGTCCATAAACCTGGGCGGTACCCGCTCGACCGATGAGGCGACCTATCATCTTTCCACTGCGATCTTTGCGACGGATGCGGATCTCGGCCTCCTGCGAGAGCTTGCTGAAAAGGGCGTCGAGTTGGAGATCAGGCAGGTGCCCACCGAGCAGAAGATGGATGCGAGCACTTTGATCTGACATTTGAAGTAAGTGAAATCTCGGTTTTCTGCGGGCGCTCGAAAGGGCGCCCGTTTGCGTTGGATGGGAACGCGACCGAAAGAATCAAGATGGTCTATTCGAAATGGACGGACATAACCGTTCATCGGGTCATTTCGACCGCTGGCGGGTCAAACTGTTGAATCTGAAATTTCCACTTGTATCAAACATAATGATATGTATTATAACGTTATAGAACGGGCAGAGATAAGTTGCCCGACGGCAATAAGGAGGAAAGGCCATGTTCAACTTCGATGAGCCCCGTTACGAGAAGGTCGTCAGCGACGCCCTCGCGCTCCGTCCCCAGATCGAGGCGGCGGTCGACGAGATCTGCGCGCAGGGTTACTCGAACATCTTCTTCATCGGTTGCGGCGGCACCTGGGCCCACACGCTGCCCATGAAGTACTGGATCGAGACCACGACCGCCGACGTCGACGTCCATTGCGAGATCGCAGCCGAGTTCCTGGCGTGCCCGCCCAAGTCGTTCACCAAGGATTCCGTCTGCGTGTTCTCCACGCGCACTGGCACCACCCCCGAGATCATCGAGGCCGCGAAGTTCTGCCAGGAGCAGGGTGCCCGCACGCTCATGTACGTCTCCAACGACAACACCCCGGCGACCGAGTACGCGAACTACAAGTTCTTCAGCTTCGCCGAGGATGACGTGCTCTGCGAGGCCATCTACACCTACCAGATCACGCTCGTCGCCCGCTTCCTCAAGAACGCCGGCGCGTTCCCCAAGTACGATACCTTCATGGAGGAGTTCGGTCAGATCGCCCCCTACCTCATCAAGGCCAAGGACGCCCAGGACGAGCGCTGCGCCGCGATGGCCGAGGACTTCAAGGACACCGACTACCACATGGTGATCGGCTCCGGCATGCTTTGGGGCGAGGCGTACGACTACGCCATGTGCATCCTCGAAGAGATGCAGTGGATCAAGACCAAGTCCATCCACGCCGCCGAATTCTTCCATGGCACGATCGAGCTCTGCGAGGAGGGCACGAGCCTCATCATGCTCTACGGCGAGGACGATACCCGCAAGCTCATGGACCGCGTCGATAACTTCACGCACATGCTTGCCGACGAGAAGGGCGTCCATGTTCGCGTGAACAAGTTCGACACCGCCGACGTCGAGTTGCCCTTCAGCGACCCCGAGTTCCGCAAGATCGTCTCCCCGATGGTCATCTACACCATCACCGAGCGCCTGAGCTGCCATCTCGAGGCCGTCCGCAACCATCCGCTCACCACGCGCCGCTACTATCACCAGATGAACTACTAGGATTTCTCTATTCGGGGCGCCGTGTCCGCCACGGCGTCCCGCTCCGACATAGATCGAGATACGGAGTTGATATAGATGGTTGTTCAATATCTACTGGTTGCGCTCGTCGCCTTCGTCGCCTCTATGGATGAGCAGCTGTTCGGCATCACCATGCTCGGCCGCCCGCTGTTCACCAGCCTGTTCGTCGGTCTGATTCTGGGCGACGTGCAGCAGGGCGTGATCGTGGGCGCTGCGCTCGAGTCCATGTTCATGGGTGCGATCATGGTCGGCGCCGCGGTCCCGCCCGAGGTCTATGCCTCCGGCGTGCTGGGCTGCGCCTTCGCCATCATCACCGGCACGGGCACCGCCGCCGCGGTCGCGCTCGCCCTTCCGGTTTCCGTGTTCCTCCAGGTTTGGCGAAACTTCTGCTACGCCGTGCCCGGCGCGTTCGCGTGCCGTCGCATCGAGGCCGCCGTCGAGGCACACGATCTGAAGAAGGCCAATTTCTATCACCTCACCATCGTTCCTTTGAGTATCGGCATCCCCTCGGCTCTCCTGGTGTTCTGTTCGCTGTTCTTCGGCGCCGATATCATCAACAACGCGCTGAATGCGATTCCGCAGTTCGTGATGGATGGCTTGAACGTCGCCTCGGGCGTCATGGTCTGCATCGGCTTCGCGCTGCTGATTCGTACGATGGGGGACAACAAGCTCCTGCCCTGGCTGTTCCTCGGCTTCATCATGGTTATCTACCTCGGTATGGATGTGATCGGAGTTGCCGCGGCGGCGATCTGCATCGCGCTTATCCAGGCTTTCGGCTCCGGTTCCGGCCAGGCCAAGAGCGTTGCGGTTGAGGAAGAGGAGGATTTCTAATGTCTACCATCGACAAGGAGATCTCGCGCACCGAGGCTGCCGGCAACAAGAAGCGCGAGATCATGACTCCCGATATGTACCGCAGCATGTTCTTGCGCCAGTTCACCAGCCAGTGCTCGCAGTCCTACGACAAGATGATGGCCATGGGCTTCATGTACACCATCCAGAAGCCCCTGCGCAAGATCTATCCGAACGACGAGGATTACTATGCGGCGCTGAAACGCCATACGGAGTTCTTCAACATCACGCCGCACGTGCTCCCGTTCGTCGCCGGCATGACCGTGTCGATGGAGGAGCAGGCCTCTGAGGATAAGAGCTTCGACACCTCGTCGATCAACGCCATGAAGGTCGGTCTCATGGGCCCGCTGTCCGGCATCGGTGACTCCTTCTATTGGGGTACGTTCCGCGTCGTCGCCGCGGGTATCGGTATCGGTATCGCCTCGACGGGTAGCCCGCTCGGTCCCATCGTGTACGCCTTGCTGTACAGCATCGTCAACGTTGCGACGCGTATCATCACGGCGCACCTCGGATACGATTTGGGAACGAAGTTCCTGCAGCAGTCCGAGGAGAACAATCTTATGGCCCGCATGACCCGAGCCGCAAGCGTGCTGGGCATGACGGTCATCGGCGCGATGATTGCGGCGCAGGTCTCGCTTTCCACCTCGCTCGTCTTCAACATCGGTGGATCCGAAATCGTGCTTCAGGATCTGTTCGACGCGATCTTCCCGGGCATCCTGCCGCTCGCCGCCACATTCATCTGCGTGGCGCTCTACAAGCGCGGCGCGAAGACCATCTGGATCATCCTGGGTATCTTCGCCGTCTGCATCATCGGGACCGGTTTGGGCGTGTTCGCCGCGGCGTAACGGCTCACCTACATCGAGATGCGAGAACTAACCGGTGGCCGAGGTCGAATACCTTGGTCACCGGTTTTCATCTTCTGCGAATCGAGGTGGACGATGGAGTGGAACTTCCCTTTTCGAGCGGTCATCTTCGATATGGACGGCGTCATCGTGGATACGGAGCGCTATTACTGGGATGAGCTGCGCCTCTTTGCGGACAGCCTCGGTATCGATGTGACCGATGCGGAGCTCGACGCGCAAGTCGGCCAGTCCACGCAATCGTTTCTGCGTATGCTCGTCGACTGGTACGGGCGCGCCGGAAAGGGCCGCATGACCGTTGACGAGGCGTCCCGCACCTATGGCGCATGGGCGCGGACGCGGGAGTGCGACTACGCCGTGTTGCTGAATCCGGGCGTGTGCGAGGGCATCGCCGGCCTCAAGGAGCGCGGGGTGCGCGTGGCACTCGCCTCCTCGTCACCCCTCGACAACATCCACGCGGTGCTGGCGGCGTGCAGACTCTCTGACGCGTTCGAGGTGGTCGTCTCGGGCGTGGACTTCACCGAGAGCAAACCCGACCCCGATATCTACCTCCATACGCTCGCCAAGCTCGGCCTTCCCGCCGAGGCGTGCTGCTGCATCGAGGACTCGATTCCTGGCATCACCGCCGGCAAGCGCGCCGGTCTCACCGTGTTCGCCAAGCGCGAAGAGCGCTTCGGCTTCTCACAAAACGCCGCGGACGCCGTCATCGACCGCGTGGACGACATCCTGGACGCGGCGCCGCGCCTGTTCGGGTAGCTGCTGTTCCTGCAGGCAGGTTGCCCGCTAACTGAGGTTTAGAAGAGATGCGCTCGTTGCGGCGATGATGCTGCCGAGCGCCTCTTGCGATGTGCCGCGAATCTCTGCGATGGCTGCAAGCGCTCTGGTGAGAGACGCCTCGAGGGCGTCTGCGCTGTAGGGTGCGTCGAGCCCCGGCGGGGCGTCCGTCTCAAGGAGGAGCCTGCCTTCCGGCAGCTGCCGGGCGTACTCGCGTCCGCGCTTGCTTTTGAGCATGTGCTCGCTTACCGAGAAATAGCAGCCGAGGCGCCGCGCCCGGCCGAACTCCTCGAAGCTGCCGCTGAACCAATGGAAGATCACCGCGGTGGGGTAGGCGTTCGCCCCCGCAGCGCCGGTGCGCTCGAGGATGTCGAGCGCTACCGTAGCGGCGTGGATAGCGTGGACGGATATGACGCGGTGGGGGAGCGGGTGTTTTGCGATGGCGCGGCAGATGCCCTCGAAGGCGGCGGCCTGCAGCTCCTGCGTGTTGCCCCCTCGCCGTCCAAAGTCGAGTCCCACCTCACCTATATAGGCGAGCTCGCCCGCAAGCTTTGCCGCGAGGTCAACGTCGGCGGCACTACATCTGCCGTCGGCGAGCCACCAGGGGTGCAGGCCCGCGCCTACGCGCACGTTGGCCTGCGTACCGAGACGCTCTTGGGCAGCGAGCGTATCAGCAGGGGTAACCGGCGTGTCGAAGATGGCGATGCCGCGCGCCGCCGCATCGCGTGCGACCTCTTCCGCGTTGCTCATGCGGTCGAGGTGGCAGTGCATGTCCACAAAGCGCCAGACCATGGTCCTCACG
>CASFIQ010000066.1 GCA_949294785.1 uncultured Collinsella sp. | reverse complement strand
AGGTATCGTCGATCGCGGCGAGGGTCGCGGCCGCCTTCGATTGCTCGGCGTCCATGGCGGCGAGGCGCTGCAGGTACCTCGCGCCGTAGGTCGCGATGAGGATGGCGCACAGGACGAGCGCGAACATGATGCGGTCGCGCCGGGCGCGGGCGCGTGCTGCCGGCGAGCGGTGGTGGCTCAACGCGTCGCCCCCGTGCCGGTAGACCCAGATGGAGCGGCTTACCAGCGCGGTCACGACGGCCATGAGCGCGATCCAGACGGCCCAGCCCGCGGTAAACGGCGTGCGCGCATGGAATACGAGGTCGTCGAGCATGCTCACCAGGAGCCACTCGCCACTCAGCAGAAGCAGCATGGCGAGGCCGTAGCCGAACTCGCCCAGGGCATTCAGGATGTCCTGTCGCCGGCTCCGGTCGCGGGAAGCTTTTGCCGCCATGGTTGCCGCCCTTTCTACGACGTGCGCTCGACAGCAATTGTAAGGCACCTTTTTGCAAGAGGACGCCGGGCAATCGGGGTCAGGTCGGAATCGGGGGACGGTCGCTCCACGGTTGTTTCAAGCCGTTTGCGGTGCTGGTCTGTCGGGTCTGCCGCCGATATAATCGGTGCGTTCCTGATACCTGCAGAAAGAGGTTTCGCGTGGAGTTCATGCTGCTCTATATCGTGGCGAATATCGCCATCGGTGCCGCCGCATGCTTTTTCGGCAAGCGCCTGTTCTACATCGTCCTCGGCATCCTCGTGTTCGTGGGCGTCTTCAACATCGCCCTCTCGGCTGGTGACGGCTCGCCGGTCGCGCTCGGAATCGCGGCTGCCGTGGGCATCGGGGCCGCGCTGCTGTCGCGCTTCGCCTACAAGGCGGGCGTCTTCCTGATCGGGGCGTTCGCCGGCGCCGCCCTCGGCTTCCTCATCGCCATGCTGCTTCCGGGCGAGGCGTCTTCCTACCTCGTCATCATCATGGCCGTCTCCGCGGTACTCGTCGGCCTCGCCGCGCTGCGCTGGTGCGACCTCTTCATCCGTCTCGGCACCGCCTATGCGGGCGCGACGCTCCTGGCCACCAACGGCCTGGCGCTCGCGACCAAGTGGGTCGCGCTCGCCGACCTCGCGATCCCCGGGAATCCCACCGGGACGTTCGAGGCGCTGTCCGCCTACATCTCCGGGCCCTTCTCGGAGGCGAACGCCCAGACGCTGCTTATCGCCACGATCGTGCTGACCGTCGCCGGCGTCTTCGTCCAGAAGGCGACCGCCGAGGACTGATTCCCGACGGCGTGTCTACGGTCCGTAGGTGGCGCGGGGCGCGGGCGGCCGGCATACTGTGACGGACAGGGGGAGGCGTGGCCCGGATGCCGCGCATACGACGAAGGGAATCCCATGGGAGCCTATATCACCGCCGAGACCATCAAGACCCTGCGTGAAGGGCGCTCGCTCACGCAGCGCGCCCTCGCCGAGGCCGTGGGTGTGACGGATAAGGCGGTCTCGAAATGGGAGTCGGGGCGCGGGCTGCCCGACATCTCGCTCGTGGAGCCGCTCGCCGCGGCGCTCGGCGTCTCGGTCGCCGAGCTCCTCACCGGTGACGTGCGGCAAAACGCTAACCGTGCGGGCAATCCCCTGCGCGCGAGGTTCTACGTGTGCCCCATCTGCGGCAACGTCGTGTACGCCTTGGGCGAGGGATCGTTCTCGTGCTGCGGTGTGAGCCTGTTGCCCCTGGAGGCGGAGACGGTGGACGAGGCCCACGGCATCGCGGTCGAGCGCGTCGAGGACGAGTGGTACGTCACGCTCGATCATCCCATGGCGAAGGACCACTTCATCTCGTTCATCGCCTACGTCGCCCCGGACGGCGTCACGATCAAGAAGCTCTATCCCGAGCAAGAGGCGGCAGCGCGTTTCCGCATGGGAATGTCCGGAGCCGTCTTTGCCTACTGCAACCGCCACGGCCTCTTCCGCGTGCCCACGCCGAAGCGCGTCCCGCGAGCTCGGGCTTAGCAGGTTGTCGACCGATTAGAAGCCATCTACCTGCGTCTTGCAACCGCAAGGCGCCTTTCGGTTGCCTGGTTTTTGCTCCATTGCGCACCGGTGGTTGGTAGAATGGCGGCGCGCGCCACCTTAGACTTCTTGCTGCCGGCAGAATCGATACGAACATCTGGAAGCGCGATAGAAGACGAGCGCCGCGCTTTCGGACTCGACAGAGAGGCACCGTTATGAGTTTCCGCGACAACCTGCAGCATCTGCGCGCCGAGCGCAACATGACCCAAGAGCAGCTGGCCATGCTTCTAGGCGTTTCCCGTCAGAGCGTCACCAAGTGGGAGGCGGAGCGGTCGACGCCCGAGCTCGACAAGCTCCTCAAGATGTGTCAGATCTTCGATTGCACGCTCGACGACCTCGTGACAGGAGATCTTACCGCCCGCGTCGCGGCCCCGGATGGCAGCGATGAAAAGACGTCTCCTCATACGGTCCCGCAAGTGCCTGCGGGTCCTCCGCAAGACATCTGCGGGTATGAGGAGCACCAGCTCAAGATGGCGTGGAAGGTTCCCGCGGGTGTCGCGGTTATCCTTTTGGGCATCGCCTTCGGTTTGCTCTTCGAGGGCTCGGTCGAGCTCGCATCCTGGAACGGACGCGACGGGCTCTTCGTGATCATCGTGCTGGTGGGCATTCTTGCCGGGCTCGCCTTTCTCGTCCCAGCGGGGATGGATCATGCGGCGTTCCAGAAGGCCCATCCGTTCGTGGAGGACTTCTACACGGACGAGGACCGCGCTGCCGCGCGCAAGACGTTCTCGGCGTCGCTCATCGCCGGCGTCGCCTTCATCTTCGCAGGCATCGGCGCACTGCTCATGCTCGAGGAGATGGCGGAGAACTGGGCGCTCTTTTTCCTCATGCTCTTCATCGCGCTCGGCGCGTGGTGGATCATCCGCGGGGGCATGCTGCTCGGCCGCACGAACGTGGCGGAGTACAACAGAAGCGTGGGCGAGGACCTCGAGGTCGAGGAGATCATGAGCCTTCAGGTCGACGAGGCGCGTCGCGATGCCCTGCTCGCGCGGAGGCGCCGCGGCAGCAAGCTGGGCGCCATCTGCGGCACCATCATGATCCTGGCCACCATCGTGGGCCTTGCGCTGCTCTTCGCCCCGGTGCTCACGTCGGCGAATCCGGATGATTTCGAGCCGTTGGGCACCTCGGCCGCATGGTTTTGGGTCGCATGGCCCGTGGGCGGCATGATCTGCGGCATCGTGGCGCTCATCTGGGAGGCGTTCGGGCGCGACGAATCCTAGTGCCTGGGCCGCGTGACCACCACGCGAGCCGAGAAGAACTCCGGAATCTGTCGCGAGAGGATGACCTCGAATTGCGCTCCGGTCGAGCAGAAGGTGTGGGATTCCACCTGTGCGATGTAGGAGCCCGCGGGCAGCGCGAGCAGTCGCGCATCCTCGGCGTCGGCGCGTACCATGGAGAAGGTGCGGCGGCTCGTGAGGATCTCGATGCCGAGCGTCCCCTCGATATAGGCATAGGTTCCGCCAAGCGCGATCTCCTCCGTGATTCCGGGGATCTCGCGCTCGGAGGTGAACGTGTCCTCTACGGCGACGGGGATTCCGTCGGCGATGCGCAGGCGGCGCATGTGCACGAGCGGCGTCCCTTCGGCAAACCCGCTCTCGGGCAGCACCTGCTCATCTGCCTGAAGATGTTCGAACACGAGTAGCTTGGTCTTCGGCTCGAGACCGCGCGCCGCGCAGATCTCGGGGAAGGTCTCCAGGCCGCCCGTCGCGTAGCCGGCGGTCTCGTCCCGTTCGGGTCTCCAGATCACCGTCACCCCGCGACCTTGCCGGGGTTGGACGTAGCCCGTCGCGGCGAGCTCCTGTAGGGCACGGCGCACCGCCGCATGCGAGCAGCCGAACCGCTCGCACAGCTGCTCCTCGGTGGGCAGCAGGGACTGGAACGGGTGGGCACCCGAGCGAATCTCCTTGCGCAGCTCCTGTGCGATCTTGGGGTAAATGCTTCGTCCCATGGCCGCCTTTCCACTTGATTTATTCGCATGAATAAGTATAGTGGAGACGTCTTGAGAAATATATGCGCATAAATCGATGCATCAAAGGTGAGGGGACAGGCATGATCAAGGCGGCATTCTTCGATATCGACGGTACGCTTGTGAGCTTTCGGACGCACCGGATTCCTCCTTCCGCCCTGGAGGCGCTGGCCTTGCTGCATCGTTGCGGGGTGAAGCTCTTCATCGCCACAGGGCGCTCCGCCCACGACATCCCCGATGAGGTCCGCCTTGCCGATGCGCTCACGCCTTTCGACGGCTTCCTCACGTTCAACGGTCAGTACTGCTACGACGCCGCCGGCGAGACCTACCGGGACCATCCGATAGACCGTGCGGACGCCGAGCGCATCGTGGAGCTCGCGGAGCAGGGCGTCATGGACATCGCGGTCATGCAGCGCGACCGGATGTTCGTCAACCGGCACTCGGAGCGCATCCGGGCGGCGGAGGCGAACGTGGACAGCGTCTCGCCCGAGGGCGATCCCCGCTTGGCGCTCGAGGAGCCCACGTACCAGTTCTGCGCATACATCGACCCCGGCGAGGAGCACCTGTTCATGGACGTGTGCCGGCACGTGCAGCACGTGCGGTGGTGTTCCCACTTCTGCGACATCATTCCTGCGGAGGGCGGCAAGCCCGCCGGGATCGCGGCGACGCTCGAGCGCTTCGGTCTGAGCGCCGACGAGTGCGTCGCGTTCGGCGACGGCGGCAACGACGTGCCGATGTTCGGTTGCGTGGGCGCCTCGGTCGCGATGGGCAACGCCGGCGACCACGTGAAGGCGGCGGCGACCCTCGTGGCGCCGGATATCGACGAGGACGGTCTCATCGTCGCCTGTCGGCAGCTCGGCTTGATCTAGGGCGGCGATGCACGTTTTCGCAAAGGGCGCATCGATGCTGCGAGCTGGATTCACGGCACCGATTTCCCATTGATGGCCTATAGGCGCCCGAGAGGCCATGCTGGCGATTCGGGCGCCGCCGGCATGGCCATCCCGTGCTCGGTGGCCCGTATTCACCGATTTCCCTTATGCGTCGACGGACAGCGGCTTACAGCTCGCGTTTCTCGTAGAGCTTGAGCGAGATAGCGGCGGATATGCAAAGCGCCGCGGCGGAGAGGGCGATGAGGATTACGCAGCCCACGGCCATGCCTGCCGGCGTCTCGAGCGCTTCGAGCGCGCCGGAGAGAAGCTCCATGCCGGGGATGCCGCCGTCGAGCATGCCGCTGTTGCCGAGGATGACCACGGGAATCACGAACATGAGCACGATGATGGTGGGCAGGATCTGCGTGGCGCGCGTCTGTCCCAGGCGGAAGTAGAGAGGCGTCACCACGCTCGCGACCACCGCGCCTATGAGCAGGGTGAAGCAGGACACCACGGCCATGACGCTGAGCATGTCGGGGTCGTAGGCGAACGCTTCTCCGACCTCGCCGGGCACGCCGGCGGCCGTCACAACCGCCATGATGGCGACGGCGCCCAGGGTTCCCACGACCATGCCGAGAAGTCCAAGGGTCACGATGGCGGCATAGCGGCCAAGTACGATATCGCGGCGTGACAGCGGGAGGGTGAGCCTGAAGAGCTCCCAGTGGTTGAGCTGGTCGTACGCGGCGAGGCCCATCGCGCTCATCATGAAGAACATGCAGGTGAGGGTCGCAGGCATGGCAAGTGGTGTCTGCATGCCGAGGCCGATGCACAGGCTCACGAGCGCGCCCAGCGCCACGAGCTGGCGGGCGTAGTCGCGGAAGATGGTCATCTCGATCAGGTAGGCGTTCTTCATTATCGGGCACCGCCCTTCAGGGTGAGGGTCATGTAATCGTCGATGGTCATGCGGTCGACCGCGATCTCGGGGAAGCTCTCGGCGAACGCGAAGCGGTCGGGCACGAGCACATCGATGCCGTAGTCATGGCGCAGATAGCGAAGCTCGGTGTCCGGGACGATGCCCGAATCCGCGATCTTCTCCAGGTCCGCCACGCGGCAGCGGGCGACGCCCATCTCGTCGGTGATGACGTCCTTCGGCAGGTCGAAGACGATGCGCCCGGCGTCGATGCAGACGATCCGGTCGGCGATGCGCTCGAGGTCCGAGGTGATGTGGCTGCTCATGAGGATGGCGTGGCCCGGCTCGGCTACGAAGTCGCGCAGCCGGTCCAAGATCTCGTCGCGCGCCATGGGGTCGAGACCGGCCGTGGCCTCGTCCAGGATGAGCAGGCGCGCGTTATGGCTGAGCGCGCAGGCGAGGGAAAGCTTCATGCCCATGCCGCGCGAGAGGCTCTTCACGGTCTTTTTGGCATCAAGTCCGAGGTCCGCGGTCATGCGCGCGAAGCGGTGCGCATCCCAGTTCGAATACGCGCGGGCGTAGATGCGTCCGATATCGGCGACCTTCAGGTGCTCGGGGAACGAGATGGCGTCGAAGACGACGCCGATTCCCTCCTTCACCCTCGCGCCTTCGGTACGCGAGAGCTGGCTGCTCTCGCACCCGAGTACCCGCGAGTTTCCCCCGTCGGTGGGGAAGAGCCCCAGAAGCGCCCGTATGGTGGTGGACTTGCCGGCGCCGTTCTGGCCGATGAAGCCCACGACCTCGCCCTCTGCCACGGTGAGGTCGACGCTCTTCAGCGAGAAGCCGTCGTAGTGTTTGGTGATTCCGTGCGCCTCTATGAGGAGGTCGCCGGTGGTTTCGATGTCCGATGCCATGGCGTGCATGGTCGACGTCCTTTCGTCTGTGGGGCGCCTTTGGCGTTGCCCCTCAGCTTGCCTTGCTTGTTACTCCAGTTCGAGCGTGAACATCTCGGAGAGCTCGTCGTTTGAGAGACCCATGGCGCGCCCGCTCTCGATGGCGCGGAGCATGTGCGCCTCCACCTGGCGGAGCTGTTCCTCGCGAATGAGCTCGGCGTTGCCGCCGGCGACGAAGCTGCCCTTGCCCTGTACCGTCTCGATGAGACCGGCTGCCTCCAGGTCCGCGTAGGCGCGCTTGGTGGTGATGGCGCTCACGCGCAGGCTGTTGGCGAGTGCGCGGATCGAGGGGAGCTGCTCGCCCTCAGCGAGGGCTCCGGTCACAATGGCGGTCTTGATCTGCTCGACGATCTGCTCGTAGATGGGTTTGCCGCTCGAGGTCGAGATGATGATGTCCAAGTCGGTATCCTTCCTGTGCGCCCCGTTGGGCGTCCCCGCAGGGGAGTGCCGCCGCGGGGCGTCCCCGTTGGCGGCGCGGGAAGTGTCGGACGTCTACGACCCCTCCCGA
>CASFIQ010000065.1 GCA_949294785.1 uncultured Collinsella sp. | reverse complement strand
GATGCCTCAGCAGGAAGTCTGGACCTACATGACCGAGAAGGTCTCCGAGAAGAAGGACATGCAGGACAACACCGTGAAGGGCAGCCAGTTCAAGCAGCCCATGCTCGAGTTCTCCGGCTCCTGCGCCGGCTGCGCCGAGACCAGCTACGCCAGGCTCATCACCCAGCTCTTCGGCGACCACATGATCGTCTCGAACGCCACCGGCTGCTCGTCCATCTGGGGCGGCCCGGCCGCGACGAGCCCCTACACCGTCAACAAGGAAGGCAAGGGTCCCGCCTGGGTCAACAGCCTGTTCGAGGATAACGCCGAGCACGGCCTGGGCCTGTACCTCGGCCAGAAGAAGATCCGCGACGACCTCGCCGCCAAGACCCGCGAGCTCATCGCCGTCGACTGGTGCGCGGCAGAGCTGAAGGAAGCGGCTCAGAAGTGGCTCGACACCTATAACGACGGCAACGCCAACGGCGAAGCCGCCAAGGCCTATATCGCCGCGCTGGAAGAGAACATCTGCACTGTGGATGAGCTCATAAACTGCGTCGACGAGAAGTTTGCGGCCCACGGCGCCAAGCTGAAGGCCGCCGGCAAGAAGTACTGCGACTGCGCGGCCTGCGCTCTCGCGGAGGAGATCCTCTCCAAGAAGGATTACCTGAACAAGAAGTCCGTGTGGATCATGGGCGGCGACGGCTGGGCCTACGACATCGGCTACGGCGGACTCGACCATGTCCTGGCCTCCGGCGAGGACGTGAACGTGTTCGTGTTCGACACCGAGGTCTACTCCAACACCGGCGGCCAGGCGTCGAAGGCCTCCAACATCGGCCAGGTGGCGCAGTTCGCCGCGGCCGGCAAGGAGATAAAGAGCAAGGCTCTGGCCGAGCTCGCCATGACCTACGGCTACGTCTACGTCGCCCAGATCGCCATGGGCGCGAACCCGGCCCAGACCATCAAGGCCATCACCGAGGCCGAGGCCTACCACGGCCCGTCCCTCATCATCGCCTACGCCCCCTGCGAGATGCACAGCATCAAGGGCGGCATGACGAACTGCCAGGCCGAGATGAAGAAGGCCGTGGACTGCGGCTACTGGAACCTCTTCCGCTGCAACCCGGCGGCCGAGGTCGGCAAGAAGTTCACCCTCGACTCCAAGGAGCCGAAGGGCGGCTATCAGGACTTCCTGATGAACGAGGCCCGCTACGCCTCGCTCAGCCGCGTCCTGCCGCAGGACCAGGTCGACGCGCTCTTCAAGGCCAACGAGGAGGCCGCTATGGCTCGTTACCAGCACCTCCTCAAGCTCAAGGACGTCTACGCGGAGGTCTAAGAGCTTCTCAGGTGTAGCCTGATGTAGCGGGAGGCCCCCGAAGGGTTCCTCGCGAACGTCCTCTCCGCGATGCGGCTGCGGATGGTTCGCTCGGAATCCCCTCGGGGGCCTTCTTCTGTTTTGCGACAGTTTCTAAAACGTTCTAAAGAAACCTAAACTTTCTAAAAGAATCTAAGTTATCAATGCGCCCGCGAGGCTGCTGCTGTGCTCGCCTCCATGACGGGTGGCACCGGACGTCCAGGTTGGGTTTGCCACGGGCCCCGAAGGGATTCCGGACGAACGACCCGCAGCGCGTGAGCGCGAGGGCGTTCGAACGGAACCCTTCGGGGCCCGCTTGATGCCAATCGGTGTAAGGCTACAGCGCGACGACGCACTCGATCTCGACGAGCGCGCCCTTGGGCAGCGCGCCCACCTGCACGGCGCTGCGCGCGGGGTAAGGCTCGGTGAAGCGGCTGCCGTAGACCTCGTTCACCGCGTTGAAATCGGCGATGTCGGCCAGGAAGACCGTGGTCTTCACCACGTTATCGAAGCTTGCGCCGGCGGCGGTGAGGAGTGCCTCGACGTTTTTCAGCGCTTGCTCGGCCTGGGCGACAACGCCCTCGGCAAGCTCGCCGGTCGCGGGCACGAGGCCGAGCTGGCCGGAGAGGAACACCAGGTTGCCGGTCTTGATGCCGGCGGAGTAGGGGCCGAGCGCCGCAGGGGCCTTGTCGGAGGCGATGACGTGCTTGTCCATGGTTCTTCAGATCCTTTCGATCGCATGTGAAGTCGGTCGGAGATGCTGTCCGATCGACGGATTACCGGGTATGGATGGCCGGAGGTGAAAAGCGGAGCCTGCCGGGGCGCTATCCTTCGCGCTTGACCTTCTGCAGGTAACGGTAGACGCTTGGCTCGGAGATCCCCATCGCCTGGGCGACTTCTGCCACCGCGCCCTTGAGCAGGAACACGCCGTTGTCATTGAGCTGCCGAACGATATCGATGCGGTCCGCCTGATCGAGCTTCTCCACGGGCTTGCCGCGCTCGAGCGCGTGCGCCTGCACGACATTTCTAACCAGGTCGTCGGACGAGGACGTAAGGCGCTCCGACGTGCTGCGCGAGCGCTCCTGGTTGTTTGCCGGAGCGTATCCCTCAAGGATGTCGTGCGCCAGGTGCTCGAGGAGCTCGAGCTGCGAGACGTCGACGTTGATGCAGAGCATGCCGGCGGTGCGGTTCTCTCCGCGGATGATATAGGAGGCAGACCTGAGCGGGCGATTGTCGACGCTATAGCTTATGTAGCCCGCTACAACGTCACCGCGCTCGGGCGCGTAGTCATTCAGAATCTTGAGCGCGAAATCCGTCGCCGGTGCGCCGACGCTTCGCCCCGAGATGTGTCCGTTGGCGATCGCGACGAGGGAGTGCTCGAGGTCGGAGAAGTCGTGCAGCGCGATCTCCGCGTTGCGACCGAGAGCGCGCCCCAGGAAATCGACGATGGGTACAAATCGCTCGACAGCTGGATCCATGGGACCCCTCCATTCGATGGGGTTCGACTGACGATAATAATTTATCATTCAAGAGCGAAACGTCAAGCAGACGATATTCCTGCTAAACAGGTAGTAAAACGTTCACAGGGCAGAACCAACCGTTCAGCGAAAAGGAGTTATTAGATGAGAAATTATTATTGCCTAAAGAGAGGACGGCTCCTTATGATGGACCTAACAAAAGGTCTTGCCTCAAGTTTTTTAGTCTGGAATTTCCCGTAAGGGATGTATGCGAACCGGGATTGCGGTCGCGTGAGAAGGGAGCTCGGTTATGAGCAAGGATCTGGAGGCGGCGGGCGCGAAAACCGCGGAGAACCCGTTGTTCACCTGGGAGGGAAAACCTACGATTGCGGAGATCATTCCGCTCGGGCTGCAGCATGTCTTGGCATCCGCCATGGGTGTGGTCGCGCCGGCGATGATCATCGCCGGCGTGTGCGACCTGTCGCCCGCCGATGAGACGCTGCTCATTCAAGCCTCGCTCATCATGACGGGAATCGCGTCGCTCATCCAGCTGTTCCCGCTGTTCGGGCGTATCGGAACGGGCCTGCCCATCATCATGGGTGCGGCCTTCGCGTATGTTCCCGTCTTCCAGACCATCGGTGCGGACTTCGGCATCGGCACGATTCTCGGCGCCGAGGTGGTGGGAGGTATCGTCGCCATCGTGGTGGGCCTCTTCATCAAATATATCAAGCACCTGTTCCCAGCCGTCGTAACCGGAACCGTGATCTTCACGATCGGCCTGTCGCTCTATCCGATTGCGATTCGCTGGATGGCGGGCGGCGAGGGCACCGCGATGTTCGGCAGCCCGATCAACTGGCTCATCGCGCTGATCACGCTGGTGATCACATTCATCTTCACGAACTTCTGCAAGGGCATCTTGAGCCAGGGATCGCTTCTGTTCGGAATCATCGCGGGCACTATCGTCTCCATCCCCTTCGGCATGCTCGACCTGACGAACCTCGCCGACGCCGGCTGGGTGGCGCTTCCGGGCGTGCTGCACTTCGAGCTCGACTTCGCCCCGGCGGCGATGGCGACGGCGGCGATCGTATACGTGGTGAACTGCCTGCAGAACATGGGCGGTGTGGCCATGACCACCAACGCCGTGGAGCATCGAATCCCCACCAGCCGTGAGTACACCGGAGGCATCGTGTCGCTCGGCATCATGTCGGTCCTGGGCGCGTTCATCGGCGCCATCCCGCAGTCCACCTACGAGCAGAACACCGGCATCATCATCTCCAACGGCGTCAAGAACCGCCTCGTCTTCACCTTCGCGTGCCTGGTCTTCATCGTCGCCGGCTTCTTCCCCAAGCTCGCGGCGCTGCTTACCTGCATTCCTCAGCCGGTCATCGGCGGTGCGGTCATCGGCGTGTTCGCCACGATCACCGTTTCCGGTCTGGAGCTCATCATCGAGGGCGGTTTCACCGACCGCAAGAAGCTCATCGTGGGCACCTCCATCGCGCTCGGCCTGGGTATCTACCACGTGTCCGGGTGCCTCGCGGGCCCCGGCATGCCGGAGTGGGTCTCGAGCATCTTCGGCGCCTCGGAGCTCGTGGTCTCCGCCATCGCGGCGATCATCTTGAACCTGGTGCTGCCCAAGGACGCCGAGGCGATCGCCGAGGCAGAGGCGGCGCGTCAGGAGCCCGAGGTCGAGTAGGGCGACGAAGAGCGAGCCCGCGCGGACGGCAATCCGCTCGCGCGGGCAGGGTATGTGAAGCAAAGGAGTCCCCATGCTGTTGGTTGGAAACGGTCCCGTCATCACGCGCGATCCCGAGCAGCCGTATATCGAGCGCGGCGCGGTGGCCATCGATGGCGAGCAGATCGTCGCGGTGGGCGGCCAGGAGGAGCTCGAGGAGCGCTTCGCGGATGCCGAGTTCGTGGATGCGCGCGGCGGCGTCATCATGCCGGGCTTGGTGAACTGCCACACGCATATCTATTCCGGGCTCGCACGCGGGCTCTCCATCAAGGGCTGCAACCCCACGAACTTCCTGGAGAACCTGGAGCAGCAGTGGTGGGCGATCGATCGAAAGCTCACGCTCGACGGCACGCGCGCCAGCGCCTATGCCACGATCCTGGAGTCGATTCGCAACGGCGTGACGACCATCTTCGACCATCATGCGAGTTTCGCCGAGGTCCCCGGCAGCCTGTTCGCGATCAAGGATGTTGCCCAGGAGTGCGGTATCCGCGCGTGCCTGTGCTACGAGACGTCCGACCGCGACGGGGTTGAGAAGCGCGATCAGGCGATTGCCGAAAACGCCGAGTTCGCTCGCTGGGCTGCGCGCGAGCAGAAGGCGGGCAACGGGATGATCGCCGCGATGTTCGGCGGGCATGCCACGTTCACGCTCTCCGATGAGACGATGGATAAGATGGCCGAGGCGAACGACGGGCTCACCGGTTTCCACATCCATGTGTGCGAGGGTATGAACGACGTGTGGGATTCGCGTGCCAACCGTGGCGGGATCGCCCCGGTCGAGCGGCTCCTGCAGCATGGGCTTCTTGGTCCGAAGACGATGCTCGGGCACTGCATCCATGTGACGCCCGCCGAGATGGACATCATCCGCGAGACCGGGACCCATATCGTGAACAACCCGGAGTCCAACATGGGCAACGCGGTGGGATGCGCACCGGTGCTCGAGTTCTTCCGCCGCGGTATCGACGTGTGCCTGGGTACGGATGCCCACACGCACGACATGCTGGAGAGCCTGAAGGTCTTCCTGATCATCCAGCGCCATAACGCCGCCATGCCCAACGTGGGCTGGTCGGAGGATATGGCCATGCTGTTCCAGAACAACCCCCGCATGGCGAGCGGGTACTTCGGACGCGAGATCGGCGCGCTCCGCCCCGGAGCCGTCGCCGACGTCATCGTGATGGATTATCCGCGTTTCACGCCGTTCTCCGACGAGAACATCGACGGGCACATGCTGTTCGGCATGATGGGCAGGAGCTGCCGCACCACCATCGTGAACGGGCGGGTGCTCTACCGCGATCGCGCGTTCGTCGACCTGGATGAGGAGCGCATCAACGCGTGGACACTCGAGCAGGCCAAAAAACTCTGGGGCGACTTGAACGGAAGGGCCTACTAGCGGCACAGAGCGCCGCAGGCATATCGAACCCCCGATGCGGGCGCGATGCCGCATAGGGCACCAAGGAGGGAAATCGATGAGCGATATCATGAAACCGATGCCGTTTGCGCAGCTCATGGATTGGGCGCTGACGGAATATCAGGAGCAGGGGAGCGTTTTCGGCGTCAAGCGCATCGAGCGCTTCGAGCCGGGTAGCGGTATCGCGCTCAACGACGAGCGCATCGAGATGCCGTTCGGTCCGGCGGCGGGTCCCAACACGCAGCTCGCGCAGAACCTCGTCGCCGGCTACGTGGCGGGCGGGCGCTTCTTCGAGCTCAAGACCGTCCAGGTTATGGATGGCGCCGAGATGACCGCCTGCATCCCCAAACCCTGCATCGCCCCGGGCGATGTGTGCTATAACTGCGAGTGGTCCACAGAGCTCACCTGCGAGGATGCGCTTGGCGAGTACATCAAGGGCTGGTTCGCCTGCAAGCTCCTCTCCCGCGAGCTCGAGCTGGGCGCTGATGACGGATTCGTCTTCAACATGTCGGTCGGCTACGACCTTGCCGGCATCAAGAGCCCGAAGGTGGACGCCTTCATCGAGGGCATGAAGGACGCGAGCGGCACCGCGGCGTGGGATGAGTGCCGAGCTTGGACGCTTGCGAACCTGGACCGCTTCGAGCGGGTCGATCGCGCCTTCGTCGAAGGCATCGATCCTGCGGTGAGCACCTCCATGACGCTTTCGACCATGCATGGCTGCCCCGCCGATGAGATCGAGGGCATCGTCGCCTACCTCTTGGAGGAGAAGGGCCTCAACACCTGCGTCAAGCTGAATCCCACGCTCACGGGCTATGATTTCGTGCGCGAGCGCCTTGATGCCCTGGGATACGAGGCGCTGTCGCTCAGCCGCGAGAGCTTCGATGCGGACCTCAAATGGGAGGATGCCGTCGGCATGCTCCATCGCCTTATGGACCGCGCGCACGCCTGCGGCCGCTCCTTCGGGGTCAAGGTGTGCAACACGCTGCCGGTGAGGGTGCTCTTCCACGAGCTCCCGGCAGACCAGATGTACATGTCGGGTGTGGCGCTGTTCCCGCTTGCCATCGCCGTCGTCGATCGCATCGCCGCCGAGTTCGCGGGCAAGATCCACGTCTCGTTCTCCGCGGGTGCCGACGAGCGCAACATCGCCGATCTCTACCATGCGGGCGTGTGGCCCGTCACCGTGGCGACCTCGCTTCTGCGTCCGTGCGGGTACGAGCGCTTCAGCCGTATGGCCAAGGCGGTCGGTACGGTCGAGGATCCAGGCGAGCGCACCGTCGATGTCCAGGCGGTCGCGGCGCTCGACGAGGCCGCCGTCTCGGGCGATCTGTACCGCCGTCCCGAGCACGGCCAGTCCAAGCGGCAGCTTTCCGCCCAGCTCCCCTTGCTCGATTGCCTGGCGTGCCGCGTATGCGAGGTCGTGTGCCCCAACCGCGCCAACGTCACGATCGACGTTCCCGGCTTCAAGCGCAAGCAGGTGCTGCACGTGGACGGTATGTGCAACGAGTGCGGCAACTGCGCCGTGTTCTGCCCGTACGAGGGGCGTCCCTACAAGAACAAGCTCACCGTGTTCTGGACCGCTGCCGATATGGAGGCGAGCGAGAACGACGGGTTCCTTCGCCGCGAGGACGGCAGCTTCGTCGTGCGCCATCAGGGCAAGACCGTGTTCGCGAACGTGGACGATCCGGCGACGAGCGGCATCCCCGAGGATCTGGCGCGCGTCATCGCCGCCGTACGCGATCGCTACCCGTATCTTTTGGGAGCGTAGCGCGCGCCCGTCACGGGGGCGCCTTGCGCGCTCGCCCCTGGATCCACCTCCCCTTGCACGGGCGGGGCGCGGCAGCACCGCCGCGTCCCGCCCCGTCTTTCACGTCGGATTCTTCTGCAAGAGGTTGCCCGCTGTCAGGCGGATGCGCACGGGCACCGCGTGCCGGGGTGCCTCGCCGGGCGCTCAGCCCGCCTGCGTCTCCGCCGCCGCCTTCGCCTCGTTCAGATAGGAGTAGAACGAGTACTTCGAGATGCCGAAGAAGTCGCAGGCGCGCTCGCTCGACTTGCTGATCAAGAACGTGCCGCGGCGATCGAGGTAGCCAATCGCGCGCACGCGCTCGTCCTTGGTCATGAGCGCCGCCGGTTTGCCGATAAGCTGCTCGCTCTCGCGGAAGAGGTCCTCGAGGAGCCCGGCGACGCTGCGGGTGATGGGCTCGGGTTCGCGCCCGTTCCCCGCGCCTGTCCCCACGAAGGAGGAGAGCATGTTGTTGAACGCCGTCATGACGGTGATGTCGTAGTTGATGGCGAGCACGCCCGTGGCGCGCCCGTCGTCGTCGCGGATGAAGACGGTCGTCGATTTGAGTAGCTTGCCGTCGGAGGTCTTGGTGAGGTAGGGCTCGCGGTCCTTGAGGGATGCGGGGTCGGCGTGCATGGCTTCCAGCACGACATGCGATGCGCCGTCGCCAAGCTTGCGGCCGCTGATATGGCCGTTCTCGATCGCGACGATGGAATGGTCGAGGTCGCTCGCCTCGAGGTCGTGCACCACGACCTCGCAATTGGGGCCGAACTGCTGCGCCAGGCTGCGGGCGAGGCTTCGGTAGAACGCGATCTGGTTCGAGGTCATGGTTCGGCTCCTTCTTGTCTGGCGCGCCGGATAGGGGTGGCGCCTCGCTGCCGCTGCAGGGAATCGTCAATCTGCCAACACGTATTGTGCGGCAAAAGGCTCTTGCTTACAAACATTTTGTTTGCACCGGATACCCAACGGCTATGCGTTGACTGAATCTGCAGATAAATTACCGTTTACCGAAGAATCAATACCGTTCAACAAGCCTAACAAAATATTTGGTAACAATGCTGCAACCTATGGTACAAATGGCTTAGCAAACAAAATGTTTGGTAGGCAAATGAAAAATTAGGTGTGACGCCGAACACCGACTTTCAAGGAGGCACGCGTGGAACCCATCAAATGGATCGCCAACACCATGGAGCGCAGCGATGATGCCCATCTGGGTATCATGTCGCTCGGCAACGTGCGGGAAGCGCGCGCGTTCCACCAGAGCTTCCCGCAGTATAGCGTGACCCCGTTGGCCCGGCTTGACGCACTCGCGTCCGATCTCGGTATCGCAGGGCTCGCGGTCAAGGATGAGTCCTTCCGCTTCGGTCTCAACGCCTTCAAGGTGCTCGGCGGATCCTTCGCCATGGCGAACTACATCGCCGGCAAGATCGGCCGTCCCGTCGGCGAGATGACCTACGACTACCTCACGAGCGAGGAGCTCGCGCGCGACTTCGGCCAGGCGACGTTTTTCACCGCAACCGACGGCAACCACGGTCGCGGCGTGGCGTGGGCGGCGAACAAGCTCGGTCAGAAGGCGGTCGTCCACATGCCCAAGGGCAGTGTGAAGAGCCGTTTCGACAACATCGCCAAGGAAGGCGCCGAGGTCACCATCGAAAAGGTCAATTACGACGAGTGCGTTCGCATGGCAGCCGCCGAGGCGGAGGCTTGCGAGAACGGGGTCATCGTGCAGGACACCGCTTGGGAGGGCTACGAGGAGATTCCCAGCTGGATCATGGAGGGCTACGGCACCATGGCGTCCGAGGCCGCCGAGCAGCTCGCTCAGGCGGGTATCGAGCGGCCGAGCCACGTGTTCGTCCAGGCGGGCGTGGGGTCGCTCGCGGGCGCGGTGGTCGGATACTTCGTCAACCGCTTCCCCGATAACCCGCCCACCTTCGTGGTGATGGAGGCCTCCGAGGCGGCGTGCCTGTACCGGGGTGCTGTCGCGGGCGATGGCGAGCCGCGCATCGTCGAGGGCGACATGCCCACCATCATGGCAGGTCTCGCCTGCGGTGAGCCCAACACCATCAGCTGGGACATCCTGCGCAACCATGTTTCCGTGTTCGTGTCGTGCCCCGACTGGGTCGCGGCTCGGGGCATGCGCGTGCTCGGCGCCCCGCTCGCGGGCGACCCGCGCGTCATCTCCGGCGAGTCCGGCGCGGTGGGCACGGGTCTCATCACGACGATCATGACCGACGATACCTACGCTGAACTGCGTGATCTTATTGGCTTGGACGAGAACAGCTCGGTTCTGCTGTTCTCGACGGAAGGCGACACCGATCCGGAGAACTACCGGAAGGTCGTGTGGGACGGCGCATACCCCGCGCCGACCGCCTAGCAACGGGCGCGATACGCGCCATGCGGGGGAGGGGCCTCGCACGAGTATCCGTGTGGATCGAGAAGAGAGGATCGCATCATGGCACACGAGTTGGATTACGAGAAGATCAAGCGGGCCGCCGATGCCTATGGCGCGGACATGACCGCCTTTCTGCGCGCGATGATCTCGCACCCGTCCGAATCCTGTGAGGAGGGCGAGGTCGTCGCCTGCATCAAGGCCGAGATGGAGAAGCTCGGCTTCGACAAGGTCGAGGTCGACGGCCTGGGCAACGTCATCGGCTGGATGGGCGAGGGCGATAAGATCATCGCCATCGACTCCCACATCGACACCGTGGGCGTGGGCAACCGCGACAACTGGGAGGCCGACCCCTACGAGGGCTACGAGACCGATGAGCTCATCTACGGCCGTGGCGGCTCCGACCAGGAGGGCGGCATGGCAAGCGCCACCTACGCCGCGAAGATGATGAAGGACCTGGGCCTCATCCCCGAGGGCTACAAGGTCATGGTCGTCGGCTCCGTCCAGGAGGAGGACTGCGACGGCATGTGCTGGCAGTACCTTGTCAACAAGTACTTCGACGGTCCCGAGGACGCACGGGAGAAGATCGAGTTCGTGATCTCCACCGAGCCCACCGACGGCGGCATCTACCGCGGGCATCGCGGCCGCATGGAGATCCGCGTGGACGTCCACGGCGTCTCCTGCCATGGCTCCGCCCCCGATCGCGGCGATAACGCGATCTACAAGATGGCAGACATCATCGCCGACGTCCGCGCCCTCAACAACAACGGCTGCGACGAGTCGACCGACATCAAGGGCCTCGTCAAGATGCTCGATCCCAAGTACAATCCCGAGCACTTCGAGGACGCCCGGTTCCTGGGGCGCGGAACCTGCACCGTCAGCCAGGTCTTCTACACCAGCCCCTCCCGTTGCGCCGTGGCCGACAGCTGCGCGATCTCTATCGACCGCCGTATGACCGCCGGCGAGACCTGGGATTCGTGCCTGGATGAGATCCGCAACCTGCCCGCCGTCAAGAAGTACGGCGACGACGTCGAGGTCTCGATGTACATGTACGACCGTCCCAGCTGGAAGGGGACCGTCTACGAGACCGAGGCCTACTTCCCCACGTGGATCAACGCCGAGAACGCCGCGCACGTCCAGGCGCTCGTCGACGCGCATCGCGCCCTCTTCGGTGACGAGCGTATCGGCTGCGCCCCGTCCATGGATAAGCGCACCGGACGTCCGCTGACCGATAAGTGGACCTTCTCCACCAACTGCGTCTCCATCCAGGGGCGCTACGGTATCCCGTGCGTGGGCTTCGGTCCCGGTGCCGAGAGCCAGGCGCACGCGCCCAACGAGGTCACCTACAAGCAGGACCTCGTGACGGCCGCCGCGCTCTACACCGCCGCGCTCAATCTGTACGACCCCTCGAAGAAGAACGGTGACGTCACCGTCTTCCGCGCGGGCGCGACCGACAACGATATCAAGTAGACCCTCTCTTTCCGCCGGTGCGCGGGTTCGCGCAACCACCCCGCGCACCGGACACTCCTTCGACACCGAGGGGCGCTCGCCCCGGAAAGGATTCACCATGGCCAAGGATTTCTCCGCGATTCTCGACGAGCTCGCCGGCTACGATTTCTCCGGTATGTACAACGCCGACTTCCTGCACACCTGGGACAAGACCACCGATGAGCTCAAGGCCCTGTACGCCGTGGCGGCGGCGCTGCGCAACCTCCGCGAGCGCAACATCAGCCCCCGCATCTTCAACTCCGGTCTGGCCGTCTCGCTCTTCCGCGACAACTCCACCCGCACGCGCTTCTCGTTCTCCAAGGCGACGAACCTGCTGGGCCTTCAGCTCCAGGACCTCGATGAGGGCAAGAGCCAGATCGCCCATGGCGAGACCGTGCGCGAGACCGCGACCATGATCTCCTTCATGGCCGACGTCATCGGTATCCGCGACGACATGTACATCGGCAAGGGCGATGCTTATATGGCCGAGGTCGCCGATTCCGTCGACGAGGCCTATCGCGACGGCGTCCTCGATCACCGTCCGACGCTGATCTCCCTCCAATCCGATTCCGATCACCCCACCCAGTCCTCCGCGGATATGCTCTACCTCATCGAGGAGTTCGGCGGCCTCGAGAACCTCCGCGGCAAGAAGGTCGCGGTCACGTGGGCGTACTCTCCGAGCTACGGCAAGCCGCTTTCCTGCCCGCAGTCGCTCATCTCGCTCCTGCCGCGCTTCGGCATGGACGTCACGCTGGCCCACCCCGAGGGCTACGACCTCATGGGCGACCGCGTGGAGGCCGCCCGTGCCTACGCCGCCGAGTCCGGCTGCACCTTCAAGCAGGTGGGCACCATGGCAGAGGCCTTCGAGGGCGCCGATATCGTCATCCCCAAGAGCTGGGCGCCCTACGCCGCCATGGAGCAGCGCACCAACCTCTACGCCGCAGGCGACGATGCCGGTATCAAGGCGCTGGAGAAGGAGCTTCTCGCCCAGAACGCCACCCACAATGATTGGTGCTCCACGCGCGAGCTCATGGCAAAGACCGCGCACGGCGATGACACGATCTACATGCACCCGCTGCCTGCCGACATCTCCGGCGTCTCCTGCGAGCACGGCGAGGTTATGGCCGATGTCTTCGATATGCATCGCGTGGGCATGTACAAGGAGGCCAGCTACAAGCCGTATGCCATCGCTGCCATGATCTTCCTGCAGAAGGTCAAGGACCCTGTGGCGACGCTGCGTGCGCTCGAGGCCGCCGGCACGGACCGCTGGTTCCAGGCGTAGGGCCCGCGCGAGCAGAAAGGCCACTGCCATGTCCCAACGTATCGTCATCGCGCTCGGCGGCAACGCCCTCGGGTCCAACCTGCCCGAGCAGATGGCCGCCGTGCAGAACACCGCCCGCGCGATCGTCGACCTCATCCAAGATGGCAAGGAGGTCGTCATCGTCCACGGGAACGGGCCGCAGGTGGGTATGATCGCGAACGCCATGACCGAGCTCACGCGGTCGGACCCGGAGCACTACATTCCCTGCCCGCTTTCGGTCTGCGGTGCCATGAGTCAGGGCTACATCGGTTACGACCTGCAGAACGCGCTTCGCGAGGAGATGCTGCGCCGCGGCATCGACAAGGGCGTGGCGACCGTGCTCACGCAGGTGCAGGTGGATCCGGATGACCCGGCGTTCGAGCACCCCACCAAGCCCATCGGCTCGTATATGACCGAGGCCGAGGCCGAGGTGCTGCGCCGCGAGCGCGACTATGATTTCGTCTACGATGAGAAGCGGGGTTATCGCCGCGTCGTGGCGAGCCCGCGTCCCGGCTCGATCGTGGAGATCGACACCATCCGAACGCTGTTCGAATCAGGCCATATCGTGATCGCCTGCGGCGGGGGCGGCATCCCGGTCGTGCCCACCGACGGTTTCCACCTGAAGGGCGCCGCCGCGGTCATCGACAAGGATTTCGCGGCCGAGAAGCTCGCCGAGCAGCTCGATGCCGACACCCTCATCATCCTGACCGCGGTCGAGAGGGTCGCGGTGGGTTTCGGGACCGAGCGCGAGCGCTGGCTCGACCGCCTGACCGCCGCCGAGGCGCGCGAGCTCGCCGACGCCGGCGAGTTCGGCGAGGGCTCTATGAAGCCGAAAGTGGAGGCGTGCGTGGAGTTCGTCGAATCGGGTCCGGGCAGGAGAGCCCTGATCACGCTGCTCGAGCGCGCCCGCGACGGCATCGCGGGGAAGACGGGCACCGCCATCGAGTGCTGAGAGGGCGCGGGATGCGACTCCCCGAAGTTCCTCCCATCGGTTTCCCAGATACCGGGCGGCGCCTATCGCGGTGCCGCCCGGTTGCCCGTCCCACTATACTTGCGGCAGGGGCATGTCCCCCCCGTCTGATTGATAGGAGCCGACATGATCGTTCTCAAAGGCGGTTCTCTCGTGACGCCGCAAGGCGTTATCTCGGCGGATCTTGCGCTCGAGGATGGGAAGATCGCACGTATCGAGCCCTCGATCGAGGCTCCCGACGCCGCCTCCTGCAAGACGTACGATGTCTCGGGCTGCTGGGTGTTCCCCGGCTTCATCGACGCCCACACGCATCTGCAGTGCTGGACGGGCATGGATTGGACCGCCGACAGCTTTGAGACGGGCACGCGCGCCGCGGCGGTAGGGGGCACCACGACCGTCGTCGATTATGCCACCGCCGACCGCGGGGTCTCCATGGACGAGGCGCTCGACGAGTGGCATCGGCGCGCCGACGGCTCCTGCACCGCGAACTACGGCTTTCATATGGCGATCTCGGAATGGCTGCCCGACGGTCCCAATCAGATGCGCCGTATGCGGGAACGGGGCGTCTCGTCCTTCAAGACCTACCTCGCCTACGACCATCTGCGCCTTACGGACTCCGAGACGCTCGAGGTGCTCGAGACCGTGCGCGACCTGGGCGGTATCGTATGCACGCATTGCGAGAACGGCGACATCGTCGATGCGCTCCAGCGGCGCATGCTCGCCCGGGGGGTCCTGGGTCCGGAGGGACATCCGCTCTCGCGCCCTGCTGAGGCGGAGGCCGATGCGGTGAGCCGTCTGCTCTATCTTGCCCGACTCGCCGGGGACGCCCCGGTGAACATCGTGCACCTATCGACCGAGCTTGGTCTGGAGGCCGTTCGCGTCGCGCGCGCCCGCGGCCAGAAGAACATCTACGTCGAGACCTGCCCGCAATACCTGTTGCTGGATGAAGCGTGCTATCGCGAGCAAGGAGAGGACGGTTTCGCGGGGGCGAAGTACGTCATGAGTCCGCCGCTGCGCAAGATGCGCGACGTGCAAGCGCTCGCCGCGGCGCTTCTCGCCGGCGAGATCGATACGATCGCGACCGATCACTGCTCGTTCAACATGACTGGTCAGAAGGACCGCGGCCGCCCCGAGGCGGGCGGCGACTTCACCCGCATCCCCAACGGTGCTCCGGGGATCGAGTATCGGCCGGCGCTCGTCGCGACGCGGTTCGGAGATGAGCTGGGGCCGGTCGGCCTCATGCGCCTCATGAGCGAGAACCCGGCTCGCGTGTTCGACATGTACCCGCGCAAGGGCCGCCTCGCTGTGGGCTCCGATGCCGACGTGACGGTGTGGGACCCGCACCGGCGCTGGACCATCCGCGCCGCGACGCAGCACCAGGCGGTCGACTACACCCCATACGAGGGGTTCGAGGTCCAAGGGCGCGCGAGCCTGGTGTTCGTCGCAGGCGAGCTCGTCTCCCGCGACGGCGATCCGACGGGCGCTCGGCCCGGCACGTATGTCGAGCGCTAACGCGCAACTCGCGGTATGCATGCACCGCCGACGCGTCAGCGGCTCGTGAGCTCGAGGACGCCCGCTTCCTCGTCGATGCGATAGCTCATATCGAAAAGCCCGGCGAACTCCGCCACGTCCACATAGCTCATGACCTGGCCCGTCCAGACCCCGCTATCGTTGGGGAGGTCGATGTCGAAGTCGTCATCGACGGCATCGAGAAGACCGGAGAACCAAGAGCCCTGGTCATCGCGGATGCGGTTCGCGACAATCTTGAACGGGATGTCGCCGTCGCCGGCGACGATCTCGCCCGCAATGCCGCGCGCGCTCCAGCTGAAGCCCGCTTTCTCGCTCGCCGTGCCACCGGTGAGCCGGCACATCTGCGTGATGAGCCACGATCCGGGCTTGAACCTGCGCGCGGTGCCGGCTCCTTCGGACCACGATCCGTCTATCCGCCCGGAATCCACGAGCACCTCGTAGCGCTCGCGCTCGTCGTTCCACCGGCAGGCGATAGGGTCGCCAGACGAAACATATGCTCGCTGGTAGGGGTTGCCGTCGGCATAGGAGATGCTGTCTCCCACGGCATCGAATGCGAAGGGGATGCGATCCCCGTCCACGGTGATGGCGGGTATGACGCGACGGTGGCGGCCCGCTAAGAGCTCTTCGGGCAGGTCCGGGTCCTCGGGGGCGATGCCGTCGGCGACGAGTTGGGCATAGCCCGCTGCGATAGACGAGCGCGCGGTGCCCGCATCGAAGGTCTTTCCCAGGGCGAAGCGGTCTCCCACGAGCTCCCAGGTATCTGGGTCGGCGAGGTTTTCGCCTTCCGGGACCCATGCCGCGGCGAGGTCGATCGCGATGTTCTCCCGAATCCAATCGGCGGTGTTGTAGGCGAGTTCGGGATCATAGACGGCTCCCGCCTCGGTCGCCGCATCGATCACCGCGTCGATGTCCGTGTATCCGCAGAACAGCGTGAGCCCGTTCCTGTCGAGGTACGAACAGGTTTCAGGCGCGCGTTTCGCCAAGGCGCCGCGCAAGGTAGCCTCGGCGGCATCCTGGTAGCGCACGCGAACCTCATGAGCGTAATCGCAGCTGATGCTTGGATAGGGGCCGCGCGGCAGGAGGGTGTAGCTCGCCTCGTTGATCTCGCTTGTCGCGGTGAAGGTAAGATCGCGCTCCATCGAGCGGAAGGTGTAGCGCACCTGTTGCGGCAGGCTCTGCAGCTCCTCGGTGGAGACGAGTTCGAATTCCTCGGTAGGGCAGGCGCCGCGCACATAGGCGAGGACCTCATCCTCTCCCGGCGCGGGGCTGTCGAGCGGCACCCCGCAGGAGACGGTGATCAAGCAGGTGAGGACGGCGAGAAGGAGCGCGGCGAGGCGTCGCGGGCCGTGCCGATGGACCTGGTGGGCGCCCGGACGGATGGCGCCTCGACGGGTCGGTTGCGCGGAGGCGCTGAGACGGGTTCCCATGGCCGCCCCGCTTCCTATGCGCTGAACGCCCAGCACATGTCCGCTTGGGTGAGCACCTCGTTGATGCCCCAGCGGCGGACGCTGTTGCGGACGCTGTTGGGATCGTGGATGGTGACCGTGCCGTCCCTGTCGATCCCTGTGAGGACGAGGTAGTGGCCCACGGTGGTGAAGGTTCCGGGGCGCATGCTGCATACCACGGGGTTCCCGGCTTCAAGCTGCGCGGCGATATCGGAGCGGTTGGGGTTCACGGCGGTCCCCACGAGCCCCAGCTCGGCGGCGCCCTGGGTCATATAGGACCACTCGGTGGCGCCGGTGGGGGCGTATCCCCCCTGGTCGGCCCGTGCGGCCATGTCCCCGGGGTCGAGGCTGCGGTCGCCGGTGAAGTAGATGTAGAGCATGGTCATGCAGGTGGGGCCGCAGGCGTTCTGGGCGACGGTCCCGCCGGCATAGGATTCGTCCGCCCATTGGGAATCGGTCTGGTAGAGGTAGGGCATCTGACCCTTGGTCCAAGCGGCGCGCGGGGTGGAACGATTCAGCGAGGCGATATCAAGGGGCACGTTGACGAAGCCCTCCTCGTCGACGAGCGCGCGCGTCGCAGCCGCCTCCTCCTCGGCGGGCTCGGCGACCTGAGGCGGGAACAGGACCCCGGGCAGGACGAAGACGCAGAGTGCCAGCAGGACGATGGCGAGCCCGCCGAAGGCGATCAGGGGGGCCCGGTCGCGACCGCGCCGGATGGTGCCCGCAAGGGGACTTCTCGAGAGGCGAACCCCGCTGGGGGGCGTGGTATGGCGCAGACGGGGGAGGGGCGTCGGGTCGTTGCGGTACCGGGCGTCGCGCGCGGAGCCCGCAGGATGGGTCTCACGCCGCCGCGGCGGCTCGGGCGGGCGGGTGCGCTGGGCAAGGCGTGCTGAGCGCGGCTGAAATGACTGGTCTCGGGCAGGGGGTCCTACCGGCGCGGAGCCGGTGCGCGGGGAGCGCGCGGTGTGCGAAGTGGATGATGGGGTGCGCCGATGGGGCCGGTGGGCATCGCCGCCGGTCGCGCTCCGGTAACCGGAGTTCGTCGAGGAGCGTCGGCGCGGCGATGGGCTGGCGCCGGCATACCGGGAGTCGCGTGACGCCATGGGCCATCCTCCTCGTCATTCGGCTCGACGCGCATCTTGCGCGCGGTGCCGCCAGGCACCGCATATGGCGGAGATTCCATGATAGACCAACGCATTGCCCGACATCGGTCAGATGTGCGGCGCGTCCGCGAAAGGGGGCAGGGCGTCTGCGGCATCGAAGGCGGAAGGCGTCTATCGGACCGAGGGGTCAGCCGAAGGAGGAACGTGCTCGAACAGGTCGCCTGGCTGGCACTCGAGTTCGGTGCAGAGGGCTTCAAGCGTGGAGAAGCGAATCGCCTTGATGCGCCCCGTCTTGATGCGCGACAAGTTGTTCTCCGAGAGGTTGATGCGCTCCGCAAGATCTTTCGAGCTGATCTTGCGATCGGCGAGCATGCGATCGGCGTCCTGTTTTGCCAAAAAAGCGACGGCGCCCGATGGGCACCGCCGCTTCGATAGCTCGATGGGCTTTGCGCCGGCGCCGCGTTACTTCGCGTCGAACACCTTGCGGTCGATGCCCTCGGGCTCGCTCTGCGCGACCATCATGGCGCAGAACACGTCGGAGTCGACGTTCAGGATCGTGCGGATGGCGCCGACGGGGTAGGTGAGGCCGGCGAAGATGCCGATGCTCGAGAGCGGCAGGCCCAGCTGCGGCACGATCATGGTGAGCGAGACGATGTCGGCGCCCGGCGCCACAGCGTTGGCGAGCGACAGCAGCGTGCAGATGACGGTGAGATAGATGTAATCGAACCCGGCGAAGGTCATACCGTAGATCTGCGCGATGGTGAGCGCGGTGATCGCCAGGTGGATCGAGGCGCCGTTGGAATTGAGCGGCATGCCGAGCGGCAGCACCAGGTCGGCGATGTCCTCGCGGATGCCCAGGCGGTTCTTGGCGTCCTCCATCTCGACGGGCAGGGTCACGGCCGAGGAGATGGTGGCGAGCGCCATGACGGACATAGGCCACATCTTCTGGATGAGCTTCACGGGGCTCATGCCGCAGCGCACGCAGACCACCACGACCCACAGCACCAGGAAGATCGCGACGGTGCCGCCCAGCACCAGCAGGTACTTGAGCAGCGGGACGAGCACCTCGGCGCCGAGGGTGCCCACCATGGCCGACACGTAGCAGAAGATGCCGATGGGCGCGATGGTCATGACGCCGCGGATGATGGTGAGCAGCAGGTTCTCGAGCTCCTGGATGACGTCGAAGACGATGCAGACGCCGTCATGGGTGTTGCGCCAGTAGGTGATGGCGAGCCCCAGCGCGATCGCGAACACGATGCAGGGCACCATGGTGCCGGCGGACATGGAGGCGACGATGTTGGAGCCGAAGAAGGACAGGATGGTGTCCTGCCAGGTGCTCGCGGTGGCCTCGGCCGTGGTGGTGGCGTTCTCCACCAGGGCGGTGCCCGCAAGGCCGGCGCCCGGCTGGAAGACGGTCGCCATGAAGAGACCGAACGCGGAGGCGAGCAGCGACGAGACGGCGAACCAGACGATGCCCTTCACGCCGATGCCCGAAAGGTCCTTCGGCGTGAGGCCGCCCACGGCGCCCACGATGGCGCACATGACGAACGGCACGATGCCCATCTGCACCAGGCGGAAGAAGATATCGCCGACAAACTGGATGTTCGCCATGACGGGCCCGCCGATGACGCCGGCGATGACGCCGAGCACCATGGATATCACGATCCAGGTGTTGATGTTGAGCTTCTTCAAAGACATCCTATCCCCCTTGCATGAGGTCCGCGGTGCCATGGGCCGGCCGCCGCGCCTGCAAATCGTTGCCAGATTATACTATTTCGCCGCCGTCCCGCCCGGCGGGGCGGGGTGGAAACGCGACCGTTACGCCGGCGTGGCGCCGCCCCGCGGCATCGGGCGCGCCGCTATGCCGTGAGGCACCCTGAAGCGCCGTCGCCCGAGACGTCGTCGAGCAGGTCGAGGGCCTGGGCATAGGCCGCTCGTCCCTCGGGGCGGGCGGTATCGCGGTCGAAGTCGTGCTCCAGGTAGTAGGCGGTGTAGAGCCGCGACCCCGGTACGGCGCGGGCGAGCCGCTTCGAGATGCCGTAGGGCACGTCCTCGTCCCCGGTGCTCGCGGCGATGAAGAGCGGGGGCAGCGCCGCGAGGTCGTTCGCGTAGAGCGCCGGCGCTCCCGCACCGTCTGCGCCCACACCCAGCAGCGTTCCCCAGCGCCCGGTCTGCCGCGCGTGGATATAGAGGGCGAAGCGCGTCGTGGCGGGCCCGCTCGTGGGTATGGTGCCGCCCTCTGACGCGACGATGCGCCGCACCGTCGCATCGTCGACTGCGGGCAGCTTCGCGTAGCGCCCGCACGGCGCGCCCGCAAGCTCGGGGGAGAGTGCGGGATAGCCGTAGAAGTCCCAGACGGCGGCTGGCGGGGATATATGGTCCCGTGCGGCCTGCGCGCTCAGGCGCGCCGCCGCGATAAGGGCAAGGTATGCCCCTGCCGACCTTCCGAACAGGACGTAGCGCGTGCAGCCGAGGCGGGGGAGCACCTCGTCGTGCAGATTCCGGAGAGCGCATACGACCGCATCGGCGATGCCCGCCGCGGTCACCGAGGGCGCGAGCGGGTAATCCAGGCAGATGAGAACATGGCCGCGCTCGAGGATCTGCCCGATGTAGCACGCGGGGAGGTCGTCGCGCTCGCCCCAGAGCAGACCGCCCCCGTGCAGGTAGACGATCGCGGTCCCGGATCGGGCTGCCGTCGTACCGCCGCCCGGCATGTCCGTTGCCGGCTCGTGGACGGTGGCTCCCAGGCGAACCCGTTCGCGACGTCCGTCCGCGCGCTCGGCCTCAACCTCGATCGCGATGTTCCGGGCGCGCATCATGCGCGCGCCTCCACCGCCCGGACGATGCCCACGAACGCCGCCACGCCGACGACGATGATCGCCACGGCGAGGTAGAAGCCCCACACACCCGTGCCGAGCGCGTCGGTGATGATGCCCTGTACCGAGGGCGCCACCACCGAGGCGCACATGCCGAAGAAGTTGAACACGCCGAACATGGTGGTCACGCTGCCCGCGGGCGCGTAGCCGCCCAGCCACGAGATGATGATCGGCTCGACCGTGAGCTTGCCCAGAAAGCCGTAGGCGACGATGCCGCCCACGGTGAGCGCCGGCTCGCCCGTGGCGATCATGACGACGGCCATGGCGGCGGCACCGAGCTCGAGGCCCACGATGAGCGGGACCTTGCGCTCGGGCATCTTATCGGCCAGGCGGCTGAAGACGAGCGCGCCGGGCACGCCCGCGAAGAACACGAGCGACGAGACGATGCCCGTGAGCGAGCTGGCGAACCCGCGCTCCGACCCCAGGAAATCGGGAAGCCAGGTGCTGATCAGGTAATACATGTAGATGGTGCAGAAGTAGAGGATGTACGCGGCGACCATATGCGGCTCGAAGAGACGCGAGACGCCCCGTCCGCCCGCACCGCCCGCCGTGCCCACCGCGGGCGTGCGCGCCGGGGTATCGGGAAGCGTCTTGGCGAAGACGACCGTCATAATCGCGGCGAAGACGCCCGTCGCGGCGGCGAGGGCCTGCCAGGGCATGATGCCGGTCGAGACGAGTGTGCTTGCCGAGACGAGCCCCGCGCCCGATCCCACCGCGGTGCCGCTGTTCACGATCGCGGTCGCCAGGCTCTTCTTGTCCTTGGGCACGTAGACGTTGGTGATGGTGTAGGCGATCCCGTAGAACGTGCCAGAGCCCACGCCCGAGATGAAGCTGCCCGCGTAGAGCATCTCGAGCGAGGACGAGAGCGCCATGAGGGCGATCCCCGCGGCGAAGACGATGAAGCCGGGCACGATCACGCGCCGCATGCCGATGCGGTCGACGAGCACCCCCGAGGGAATCTGCAGCACCACGTAGCCCAGGAAGTAGAAGCTCGAGATCGCGCCGAGCTCCGTGTTGGTGACGCCGCCGAAGAAGTCCGAGAGAACCGGGTAGATGGGGGTGAGCATCATGCGCGAGATCCAGATGACCACCCAACCGGCGGCGAGGATCCAGATGGCGCGTCTCCAGAACTCCGCCTTGGCGCTCCGTTCCACCGCGCCCGCTCGACCGGTACCAGGCATGTGCATCCCCCTTGCATCCGGGCGCCATCGCGCGGCGCCATGGGTCCCATGGTAGCCCAACCCGCCCCGGTTCGCTGCCGCCGGGCGCCGCATGCCCGGGCCTATCGTCGCGCGGGCGACCGACTCCGCAGCCGCGCGCGAACGCTCGGGAAACCCGTTGCGCAACGCCGCGCGCACGCTTCCCGGCGGTGTGGTTTACTTGTCGGTAGCATCCGACATCCATGAGGGGAAGCGAGGCCTTCATGCTCTATTCCGTGGTCAAGAAGAACTCGTATCAGGATTCGATCAACCTGATGCTGCTCACCAACAAGATCTGCGCGCTGCCCGGCGTGGTCAAGGGCCAGATCATGATGGGGACCGATGCCAACAAGGACATCTTCCGCGCCTCGGGCCTGCTCACGGACGAGGCCGCATCCGCCGCCCCCGCCGACATGGTCATCGTGGTCGAGGCGGAGGATGCCGCGGTGGTCGATGCGGTGCTCGCCGAGGCCGAGGCGTTCCTCGCGGACCTTTCCGTGCGCGATGCGGGCAGCGGCTCGTCCCAGGTCGCCGAGAGCTGGGAGGAGGCCGTGGCGGCGCTGCCCGATGCCAACATGGCGCTCTTCTCGATTCCCGGCGAGTACGCCGCGCCCGAGCTGGAGCGCGCGCTCGACCTGGGGCTCAACGTCTTCTCCTTCACCGATAACGTGCCGCTCGCCGACGAGGTGCGCCTGAAGCGCAAGGCCCACGAGCGGGGCCTGCTCTTCATGGGCCCCGATTGTGGCACCGGCGTCATCTCGAGCGTCCCCGTGGCGTTCACCAACGTCATCCGTCCCGGCAACATCGGCATCGTGGGCGCCTCCGGCACCGGTATCCAGGAGGTCACCTGCATGATCGACCGCCTGGGCGCGGGCTGCGTGCATGCGATCGGCACCGGTGGGCGCGACCTCTCCTCCGAGGTCGGCGGCATCACTACCATGGACGCCATCTGCGCGCTCGAGCACCACGACCCCACCGATGTGATCTGCGTCATCTCCAAGCCGCCCGCGCCCGAGGTGCGCGATCGCGTGATCGATCTTTTGGAGCGTTGCGAGAAACCGGTCGTGGCGCTCTTCATCGGTGAGAAGCCTGCGCATCATCTGGGGCACGTGCACCTGGCGCACACGCTCGAGGAGTGCGCGCGCATCGCGGTCGATCTGGCGGCGGGCCGCACGGTCAAGCCGAGCTACCTGGAGCCGCTCGATATCGAGGTCGACGAGGCGCTCCCCGCGGACAAGACCGTCGTGGGCCTCTACTCGGGCGGCACGCTCGCCGGCGAGGCGGCGATGATGATCACCGAGGCACTGGACCTCGGCGACATCATCAAAGAGGACGGCTATATGCTGCGCACGCGCGGTTACGACGTGATCGACCTGGGCGACGACGTCTACACCCAGGGGCGTCCGCATCCCATGATCGATGCGCGCGTGCGCATCGAGATGATGCGCGACTACGCGGCGCGCCCCGCGTGCGGTGTGATCCTCTTCGATTGCGTGCTGGGTTACGGGTGCCATCCCGATATGGCCTCCGAGCTCGCCCCGGTGATCCGGGAGTGCCGAGCGCGCGCCGAGGCCTCGGGCCACGAGCTCGCGTTCGTGGGCACCGTCGTGGGCACAGCTCACGATCCGCAGGATTACGACCGCTCCGTTCAGATTCTCCGGCAGGCCGGTGCGATCATGGAGCCCTCGAACGCCGCCGCCGTGCGCGCCGCGCTCGCGCTCAAGGGCGTCGATTTCACCGAGCCCGATCGCGATACCGTGCCGTACGAGGGCGATGCCGCAGACCCGGTCCCCGCGCCGGCGCCCGCCGTGGCGGAGCTCCTCGCCGGCAGGCCGCGCGTGGTGAACGTGGGCGTCGAGAGCTTCACCGAGCCCCTCGCCGCCTCCGGCGCGAGCGCGGTGCACCTGGCCTGGAAGCCGCTCGCCGGCGGCAACAAGCGCATGATTCACCTGCTTTCCGAGCTCTCACGCGTCGAGGGCATCGACGAGGCGAACGAGCGCGTCATCGCGCGCTTCCGCGACTCGCAGCCCTTCCTCATCGACGTGGTGCCCGCCTACACGGTGATTCCCGAGCTGGACGACGCCGTGCACGGCAAGGTGCTGCTGCACGCCGGCCCGCCGATCGCCTACGCCGACATGACCGACCCCATGAAGGGCTCGTGCATCGGCGCGGCGCTCTTCGAGGGCTGGGCGGCGGACGAGGACGGGGCACGCGCGCTCCTCGATTCCGGCGAGGTCTCCTTCATGCCGTGCCACCACGTGCACGCGGTGGGGCCCATGGGCGGCATCACCTCGAAGAACATGCCGGTCCTCGTGGTGGAGAACCGTGCCGACGGCACGCGCGCCTACTGCACCATGAACGAGGGGATCGGCCGGGTGCTGCGCTTCGGCGCGTACGGTCCCGAGGTGGTCGAGCGCCTGCGCTGGATGCGCGACGTGCTGGGCCCCGTGCTCTCGGCGGCGCTGCGCCGCACCGAGGACGGCATCAACCTGAACGTGCTCGTGGCGCGCGCCATCACCATGGGCGACGAGTTCCATCAGCGCAACATCGCCGCGACGCTCAACTTCCTGAAGGAGATCGCGCCCCAGATCACGGCGCTCGATTGGGATGCGACCGAGAAGCAGCAGGTCATGCAGTTCCTGGCCGACACCGACCAGTTCTACCTGAACATCATGATGGCCCAGGGCAAGTCGATTGCCGACTACGCCCGCAAGGACCAGGAGGGCTGCGTGGTCACCTGCATGACCCGCAACGGGCGCGACTTCGGCATCCGCGTGTCGGGTCTGGGCGACGAGTGGTTCTGCGGTCCCGTGAACACGCCGCGCGGCCTGTACTTCACGGGCTTCACCGAGGACGATGCGAATCCCGATATCGGCGACTCCGCCATCACCGAGACCGTGGGCGTGGGTGGTATGGCCATGATCGCGGCGCCTGGGGTCACGCGCTTCGTGGGCGCGGGCGGCTTCGCGGACGCGCTCGCCATCTCCAACGAGATGGAGCAGATCTCGATCTCCCACAATCCCAACTGGACGATCCCCACCTGGGATTTCAAGGGCGCATGCCTGGGCATCGACATCCGCAAGGTCGTGGCGACGGGCATCACGCCGCTCATCAACACCGGCATCGCTAACAAGCAGGCGGGTTTGGGGCAGATCGGCGCGGGCACGGTCCGCGCGCCGCTCGCGTGCTTCGAGCGTGCGCTCGAGGCGTACTGCGCGAAGCTGGGTATCGAGTAACGGCATGACGGCCCCGGATGCCCGGTACGGGCAGATCGCCGCGCATATCGCCCGCGCGTTCCGGAACGCATCGCCGGACCGCGCGGGCGCGCGCGTCGACGTCGCCGGGCGGGTGCGGCAGGTTTTCCGCACGAGCTTCAACATCGAGCTCGCGGGCGCGCTCGTGCACGTGGGCTCGGACGAGGCGCCGCTTTCCTGCTTGGGCATGCGCCTGCCCGCCGACGATGTCCGCGCTGCGGCGGCGGGTGTGCGCCCCGGGGACGTGGCGACCGTGCGCAACGGGCGCCTTCGGGTTTATGCGCGCACCGGCGTCCTCACGGTGGACCCTGCCGCCCTGGGCGAGGTGGACTGCACCCTGCCGGGCCCCATGGCGGCACCCGGGGTACGCCTGCTCTCCAGCTTGCTGGATGCGCTCGACCTGCAGGGACGCTGCGGCCTTCCGCAGGGGCGGGAGGCGGCCTGCGCGCTCGAGGCGCTGTGCCGCCGCGCGTGCGGACCCGATACGGTTCGAGGGGGCGCCGACCGGTGTCTCGACGATGCGGTCGCGTGGTTTCTCGGGCGCGGGGCGGGGCTCACGCCCGCGGGCGACGACGTGCTGATCGGCTTCGGCATCGGGCTCCACCTGCGTGGTGCCGCCTCGCGCTTCGACCGTGCGCTCGCCCGCTGCGACCTCGCCCGGACCGCACCGGTCTCGGCCGCGTACCTCGCCGCCTATCGGGACGGCTTCGCGAACCCGGTTGCGCGCGAGCTCGCCCGTGCCGCCGAACGCGATTCCGCTGAGGATGCGGCGGCGGCGATCGAGGCGGTGCTCGGTATCGGGCACACCTCGGGTGCCGACACCCTGCTCGGTCTCGCCTGCGCGCTCGACGCATCCCTTTGATCAGCGCGGCGCGACGCAGGGGCGGTGCCGCGGCGGGCCGTTACGGGGACGCGAGTCTTTCCGGCGTTCGGGGGTCGGAAGCGACGGGTCGCGCATGCTCGCCTTGTGCGCGGGGCATAATGGGGGAAGGCGCACCGCGCCGCGCGAACGATGACGTCTGCGGGCGCATGCGCCCAAAAGGAGGATGAACATGCCGGCTTTGATCACACATCGCCTGTTCGGCGAGCGGAGCATGGAGACGCTGCCGGAGGGGCTCGTCTCCTCCGATGACGAGCGTATCGCGTTTCTGATCGGCAACCAGGGGCCCGACCCGTTCTTCTTCCGCGCGCGCAGCCTGGGTTTCAGCGCGTGCATGGAGCTGGGGCACAGCATGCACCGCTGCCATATCACCGAGGCGTTCGGGGTGCTGCGCGCGGGTGTCGACCGCCTGCCCGAGCACGATGCCGGTGTGGGCCGCGCCTTCGCGCTGGGCATGCTCTCGCATTACGCGCTCGACCGCACGGCGCATCCGTTCGTGTACGCCCAGCAGTGGGGTATCCAGGGTGCGGACCCCTCGCTCGCCGATGCGGGTGACGAGGTCCATGCCGTGATCGAGGCCGACCTCGACGTCCTGATGCTCCAGCTTATGCGCGACGGCGCGACCGTCGCCGCCTTCCCGCCCGCCGACGAGCTCGAGACGAACGACCGCGTGAGCAAGGTCGCGGGCGCCCTCATGGCGAGCGTCGCCCGCAGCGCCTTCGGGCTCGATGTGGGAGCTGACGAGTACGGCGGGGCGGTGGCGGATATGCGCCTCGCCTACCGCCTCATCGAGCCGGCGGGGTCGCTGGGCTCATGGGCCCTGGGCACCGCCGAGGGGCTCGTCCACGACTATCCGCTCCTGGGTGCGCTCTCGCATCGCGTCACGAGCGAGCCGCCGCGTGCGGCGGGCAACCTCGACCATCACGTCTGGAGCGACCCCTTCACGGGGCGTGAGTCGCACGAGAGCTTCTTCGAGGTCTTCGAGCGCGCCCGTTCCGGTTACGCCGCCCTCGCCGCAGCATTCGTCGACGGCACGGACCTTGGCGCCATGACCGGGCACGTGAACTATTCTGGTCGCGTGCTGGACGCCGACGAGGAATGGGACCAGGAGGACGAGCGCCCGGACGTGGCGGCGTAGCCGCCGGTGCCCGGGGGCGGGCGCCCCGCCTCAGGGCGCACTTCAAGGGGTGCGCTTGCGGTTCGCGCTCTTTACCGAATCATGACGCGCACCGGCCCCCGCTTGCCGTACCATTGACGGATGCGCGCGGTCTTTCGTGCCGCGCTCCGCCGTCAAGGGAGCATATCGCTATGAAGTACACGCCGCTCGAGCGCCGCTGGGTCATGTACGACGTGGGCAACTCCGCCCTCGTCCTGTTCAACACGTCGGTGGTGCCCATCTACTTCGACGCGCTCAACACCGGCGCCAGCCAGGCGGAGCTCGTGACCGCATGGGCGAACGCCCAGACCGCGGCATCGCTCGTCGTCGCGCTGCTCATGCCCATTCTGGGGTCGCTCGCCGATTTCGCGGGCAACAAGATCAAGTTCTTCCTGGGTTTCTTCCTCACGGGCCTGGTGCTGTGCTTCGCGCAGGCCATCCCCATGAGCGCCTTGGCGTTTCTGGTGGTCTACGTGCTGTGCACCATCGGCCTCAACTCGTCCATGACGTTCTACGACGCCATGCTGCCCGATGTCACCACCGACGAGCGGATGGACGCGGTGTCGTCCTCGGGTTATGCCTGGGGCTATGTGGGCTCCTGCGTGCCGTTCATCGTCTGCATCGCGCTCATCCTGGGCGGGCCGGCCGCCCTCGGACTGGACATGATGCTGTGCGTGCGCGTGTCGTTCGTGATCACCGGGCTGTGGTGGCTCGCCTTCACGCTGCCGCTCGTGCGCACCTATAGGCAGCGCTACGCCAAGGAGCTCGCGCCCGGCGAGACCTTCGCCGCCGAGATCTCGCGCACCATTCGCGGCCTGGGCGAGACCATGCGCCGCATCGCCCGCGACAAGGCGATTCTCATCTACATGATCGCGTTCTTCTTCTATATCGACGGCGTGCACACGGTGATCTCCATGGCGACCACCTACGGTACCTCGCTCGGGATCGACTCGACCCAGCTCATCCTGGCGCTGCTCGTCACGCAGTTCGTGGCCTTCCCGTCGGCGATTGCCTACGGCAAGCTCGCCGGGCGCTGGGGCACGCTGCGCATGATCATCGTCGCCGTGGTCGCCTACGTGGCGATCGTGCTCTTCGCGGCGTTCTTCCTTAAGACGGCCGTCGAGTTCTGGATCCTCGCGGTCGCCGTGGGGCTCTTCCAAGGCGGCATCCAGGCGCTCTCCCGCAGCTACTTCGGCAAGCTCATCCCCAAGGAGCGCGCCAACGAGTACTACGGATTCTTCGATATCTTCGGACGCTACGCGTCCGTGATGGGAACTCTGCTAGTATCGGTCGTGACATCGCTCACGGGCGATCCTTCTTTAGGAGTGCTTTCCATCGGGATCTTGCTGATCGTGGGCCTTGTCATGCTCGTGAGGCTCGCGCGCATGAGGGGCGTCGCTTAAAGGGGCAGCGGTTTTCCGCGCTTCCCGCGCGCTCGTTTGGCAGCCTTCGCCTGCGCGGAGGGCTTCACGGCATCAGTAAAGCCCTCCGAACATAGAAGGTGAAGCATCAGATGAAATCCATCGATATCGCCCGCATGGGCATGATCGCCGCCGTCTACGCGGTGGCGACGCTCTTCGCGCTGCTCTTTCTGGGCAGCCTCGCCTGGGGACCGGTGCAGTTCCGCGTATCCGAGGCGCTCTGCGCGCTCGCGCTCTTCACGCCCGTCGCCGCGCCGGGGCTCGCGTTGGGCTGCGCGATCGCCAACCTCGCCAACATCGCCCTTTCCGGCACCGGTGCGCTGGGCCTGCTCGACGTGGTCTTCGGCTCGATCGCGACCTTTCTGGGAGCGCTCTTCACCTGGAAGATGCGCGCGCATCCTATGGTCGCGCTCGCCGGGCCGGTGATCGCCAACGCCCTCATCGTCCCGGCGTACCTGCCGATCCTGCTGCAGGCGACCGGTTTTTACACCATCCCCTTCACCTCGATCTCGCTCGACGGGCTCTGGCCGGTCATGTACCTGTTCGGTCTCGTTGCCACGGGGGTCGGCGAAGCGGTTATCATGTATCTGTTGGGATACCCCCTCAGCCGCTCGCTGGCCAGGGTCCCTGCTTTCCGCGAGCTGTCGCCCTTCAGGGGGACGGCGGGGGCGGCCGGCAGGTAGGACCCGCCGCATCGAGCTGCCGGGGGACGGACGTTCACGAGGGCGCGCCCGTGAAGCGCGGGGCGCGCTCCTGACCACGGGGGCGAGGGCATGGCGAGCTCGATCGTCATCATACCGACGTACTGGGCGGCGGACCAGCTGGATGCGCACGCCCCGGGCGCCTACGACCACGCGACCGACCTCAACGCGCCCGCTCCCGAGCTCGATCGCTGCCTGGCCTCGCTCGAGCGGGTACGCGATCTTTCCCGTATCTTTCTGCTGGTGGTCTCGCCGCTTACGGCGGCAGAGGCCGCCGCGCGCCGTGTGCGCGAGATAGCGGCCGCCCATCCCTCCCTCGACGTGCGGCTCGTTACCGCGCATGAGGCGAACCGCATCATCGACCGCGTGAACGAGCTCGCGCCGTCTGCGGCGGGGGAGTGCGTGTCGCTGCGCGGCTACGGCGCCATCCGCAACATGGGCCTCGCCGTCGCCGCGATCTGCGCCTGCGACGTCGCGGTCTACCTGGATGACGACGAGGTGGTCCTCGACCCCGATTTCATGTCCCGCGCCCTCTACGGCCTGGGGCAGGAGACCCGTCAGGGCCTGCCCATCTGGGCGAAGAGCGGGTATTTCTTGGACCGTGCGGGGTCGCCGCTGGCAGATACCTCCAAGGCGCCGCTCGCCAACCGCTGGTGGTCCAAGCGCGAGGACTTCAACACCTGGATGCGCCGCGCGCTCTCCGGTACGCGCATCTCGCGGTCGAACTACGTGTGCGGCGGCTGCATGGCCGTGCATGCCCGCGCCTTCTCACGCGTGCCGTTCGATCCCTTCATCACCCGCGGCGAGGACCTTGACTACCTGTTCAACCTCAGGCTCTTCGGGCTCGATATGTGGTTCGACAACACATGGGTGGTGAAGCACCTGCCGCCCGAGAGCGACCAGCGCGCGCCGCGCTTCATGCAGGACGTCTACCGCTGGTATTACGAGCGCGCGAAGATCCGCCATGCCAACCGCCAGAACGACCTGGTGGCGGTGACGCCCGAGTCGCTCATGCCCTACCCGGGGCCCTGGATCTCGGACGAGCTGGACGACCGGGTGCGCAAGACGGCGCTCATCCGCGCGACCGTCACCGGCGAGCACTCGAGCTACCTTTCGATCTACCATCACGGCAAGGCGGAGGCCGAGCGCTACGCCATCGAGCATCGCGGATCGTACCTGCGCTTCCAAAGCTTCTGGCCGCGGATCGTCGACGGTCTTTGGAACGACGCCGGCCTGCGTCGGATGTGGGAGGAGAGCTGATGGCGCATCTTATGAACGAGCGGCAGCGGCGGGGCACGCTCCTGATCGCCGCGGCGACGCTCGTGTGCGCGACGGCGCTGCTCTCGCACCTGCTGCACATGCTGATCGAGGGCGTGGCGCTTCTGCCCAGCGTGGTCGTGGGCCTGATCATGCTCGTCTTCGGCGGCCTCATGCTCTATCTGCTGCTCAGCCCCGATTCGCTGCGGTCGCAATACACCGAGGAGACGCTTTCGGTCGCCTCGGCGATGCTCGAGGACCTGCGCGGCGGCCTCGACGCCGAGAGCGCCGACGCCATCTGCCAGCGCCTGTATCCCGAGACCCGTGCAAGCACCATCGCCATCACCGATACCGAGCACATCCTGGGCTGCGTGGGCGACCTCTTCGGGGATTTTCCGCCGGGGTCGAAGATCCACACGCTCATGACCCATTACGTGCTGCAGCACGGTATCGTCCAGTCGTTCACCCGTCCTTTGGAGGTCGAGGTCGAGGCCGGCAGGCGCCGTCAGATCCCCGCGGGCATCATCGCCCCGCTCAAGGTGGGCGGAAAGACCGTGGGGACGCTCAAGTTCTACTTCCGTTCGTCGCGCGATGCCAACCGCACCCAGTACGCGCTCGTCTCCGGCTTCGCGGACCTGCTGTCCGCCCAGCTCTCCGTGCACGAGCTGGAGCTTCAGGAGGAGCTCACCGCCCGCGCCGAGCTGCGCGCGCTGCAGGCGCAGATCAACCCGCACTTCCTGTTCAACACGCTCAACACCATTGCGTCGTTCACGCGCACGGACCCCACGCGCGCCCGCGAGCTGCTGCGCGAGTTCTCCTCGTTCTACCGCTCCACGCTCGATAACTCCGGCTCGCTCATCCCCGTCACGCGCGAGATCGCACAGACCAAGCGCTACCTGGTGTTCGAGCAGGCCCGCTTCGGCGAGGACCGCATCCAGGCGACCTTCGACATCGACCCTGCGGTGCAGGACACGCCGGTTCCCGCCTTCACCATTCAACCCCTTGTTGAGAACGCGGTGCGCCACGCCATGGGCGACGAGGGCGCGCTGCATATCGCGGTCTCGGTGCGGCCGGCGGGCGAGCGCTCCGTCATCATCGAGGTCGCCGACGACGGCGTGGGCATGGATGAGGAGACCGCCGCGCGCCTTTTCGACGAGCGCGCACCGCAGCCCGCCATGAGCGCTCCGCAGGGCGGTGGCGCGGGCGTTGCCATGCACAACATCTCCGAGCGCATCAAGCGCTTCTTCGGGCCGCGCTCCCAGGCGAGCGTCCGCTCGCATCCCGGCGAGGGGACCACGATCACCCTGACGCTCGATGTGGTGGAGAGTATCTTTTCGGTGGAGTAAGATAAGAGAGTTGGGGGCCGATGCGCACGCCCGCGCACTCGTTCGGCTTACAGGACGAAGGGATTCCAAGGTATGCTACGCGCCATGATCGTTGATGACGAGGCTCCTGCTCGCTCTGAGCTGCGCTATCTTCTGGAGCAAACGGGCAAGATGAGCACCATCACCGAGGCATCGAGCGTGCGTTCCGCTATCGAGATGCTTATGGAGAACCGTTCGGACGTGGTGTTTCTGGACATCTCCATGCCGGGCGCATCCGGCCTGCAGCTTGCCGAGGCGCTCCACAAGCTCAAGAACCCGCCGGCGATCGTGTTCGTGACCGCCTATAGCGATCACGCGGTCGAGGCCTTCGATGTCGACGCGGTCGACTACCTTCTGAAGCCGGTCGAGGAGGACCGTCTGGACCAGGCGATCAACAAGGTCATCGCCCGGGTCAAGCCGGTTCCGGACAGCAAGGTCACCATCGAGCGCATCCCGGTGGAGAAGGGCGGCCGCAAGGTCCTCATCCCCGTCGACCAGATCAAGTACATCATGGCCAAGGACGATTACTCCTGCATCTTCACCGATGACGACCGGTTCCTCTCGACCACCTCGCTCGCCCAGTTCGAGGCGAAGCTCTCCGAGTTCGGGTTCTTCCGCGTTCACCGCCGCTATATCGTGAACCTCGCCTGCGTTGAGGATGTCGAGACCGTGCCGTCCGGCGCGATTCAGCTGGGTATCGTGGGGATGGACGAGCGGGTTCCGGTTTCCCGCCGCCGCGTAGTGCCGCTCAAGAAGGCGCTCAGCCTGTAGGGGGAGCGCATGCTTCCGTTCGTCAGAAGGCTTCGAGGGGTTCGGGGAGACCGCATGGAGGACGCGCGGCGCATCGATATCGTATCCGACACGCACGGCAGGCTGAGCCAGGCGCTCCTGGACGAGCTCGCCGGTGCCGACCTGATCATCCATGCGGGCGATATCACCTCGGAGGATGACTGGGAGCGCCTGAAGATGATCGCGCCCATCCGCGCGGTCAAGGGCAACAACGATTACTACTACGATTACGGCCCCGAGGTCTCGCGTCTTGCGCAGTTCACCTACGAGGGCCTGCGCTTCGCGGTCTCCCATTACCGGGAGGACCTGCCCTGCGGTATGGCGGATGTCGCCGTGTGCGGCCACACGCACCGTGCGAAGATCATGGACGTGGGCGGCTGCCTGGTCATCAACCCCGGCTCCGCCTCGCTCCCGCGCGGGCGCCGCGGGCCGACCATCGCCCGCTTGCGCGTTCGCGCGGGCGAGGTGCTCTCTGCCGACCTCGTCGATCTGGGGGAGCCGCGCTGGTAGGCATGTACGGGTGCCGCTATAGCGGTATGGGGATGCTCCCGGCGCCGCGAAAGCAAAACGGGCCAGGGGCTTTGCCGCCCCTGGCCCGCAACACTTCACTGGAGCCAGCAATCGGACTCGAACCGATGACCCCCGCTTTACGAGAGCGGTGCTCTACCAACTGAGCTATGCTGGCGATTCGTGTCGGCGACGCTCGCGCGCCACCGGATGAATATAGTACGTGGAATTTGGCCGGCGTGCAAGGGGCAGACGTCGATTCGCGCGGTGGTCCTCGCTATGCGCGGCCTTGGAATGGATTCGGGCGTATTCCGTGCGAAGGAAAGCACTCGGTTGAGAGCGAGCTGGCGAGCGAGGTTCGGCCGCGACGGCGTCAGCCCTATCCAAGCGGGAACTTGTATCACATTGCAGAGACCAGTATGGTTACGATTCGGTAAAAAATACCGTAGACGGTAGGAAACCTACCGTTCACCGAAAGACCAATCGGCCGAACGGCATGCTTTGTAGGCATCTTGTGGGTATTGGGACATGCATACCAATTTTGATACAAGTTGCGTCTTTCTACACAAATGTGCTTGAAATGTGCAGCTCAAAGACGGTGTTATCCGGTGCGAATTCGCGCTCGGAAATACTCGGTCCAGCGATGCCACTCTGTTTACGATTCTTTTGCTTACGTTAATTAACTGCAGGAACTGTGGGTTAGCGGTCGATTTTCGCCTGCAAGCGGTCGGATGGAAGTCAAAATAGTCCGAAATCGGATTGATTTATCGGTCGTGCTATTATGGGAACAACTGATTACGTGGTTACTACCAGTTGCCCGATCGAACCGGGGCAACGCGCATCCCACGGGATGACGGCAGCGAGCGAAGGGAGCTCCTCAGATGGTTGGTTTCGTCCTGACGGGTCACGGGCAGTTCGCCCCCGGTCTTGCAAGCGCGATCGAGATGGTCGCTGGCGAGCAGCCGGCGTTCGCAGTCGTTCCCTTCGAGGGCTCTCGTGCCGCCGAGTACGGCGACGACCTTCGCCGCGCGATCACGGACCTGCGCGCGGAGTGCGAGGCCGTTCTGGTCTTCGTGGACCTTCTGGGCGGCACGCCCTTCAACCAGACCATGATGATCGCCGCCGACGTCGACAACGTCGAGATCGTGACGGGTGCGAACCTTCCCATGATGGTCGAGCTCGTGATCACCCGCGGCGGTGCCACCATCTCCCAGCTCGCCTCCCAGGCGGTCGAGATCGGCCAGATGGGCGTGACCCATCAGAGCCTCGCCACCCTCGGCGGCTCCGATGAGGACGACTTCGGTGGGGACGGCATCTGATGAGCCCCGATTTCCTCCAGAGCCTCGCGGCCTCCTCGCTCGCGCTTCTGGCGCTCATGGTGATCATGGGTGTCATCTACACCATCTGGTCCCAGATTAACATGCGCAAGAAGCGCAACTACTTCAAGGAGCTTCACACCGAGCTCACCCCGGGCAAAGAGGTGATGTTCGCGGGCGGGATCTACGGCACGGTGCAGTCCGTCGGTCAGGATCGCGTCACCGTGAAGGTCCGCTCCGGCGCCACGCTCGATGTCTCGCGCTACGCGGTGCAGGAGATCGAGAAATAGCGTCCTCCCCGGGTTCCCGGAATGGGGGCGCAGCGGGCACCCCGCCCGCAAGGCAGGTATCAATGGGAAGCCGAAAGGCGCGATCGAAAGGAAGCGACATGGCAGAACCCAACATCCTTCTTACCCGTATCGACAACCGTCTCATCCACGGTCAGGTCGCCACGCAGTGGAACTCCACGCTCGGCGCCAACCTGATTCTCGTTGCCAACGACGAGGTCGCCGGCAACACCATGCGTCAGAACCTCATGAAGATGGCAGCCCCGGTGGGCGTCGCCACGCGGTTCTTCTCGCTTCAGCACACCATTGACATCATTGGCAAGGCGTCGCCGAAGCAGAAGATATTCATCGTTGCCGAGAACCCGGAGGATGTGCTCACGCTCGTCAAGGGCGGCGTGCCCATCAAGAAGGTCAACATCGGCAACATGCACATGTCGGAGGGAAAGCGGCAGGTCGCTACCTCGGTCGCCGTCAACGACGAGGACGTCGCCGCTTTCAAGGAGCTTCAGGATAGGGGGGTGGAGCTGGAAATCAGGCGTGTCCCGAGCACGCCGGTCGAGGACATCAACAAGCTCTTCGCGTAAGGGCCGATGTTCTTCAGGCGGGCGGGTTCGGATATGCCCGCGTGCCTCAAAGCACTAAACGCTTGCTCTTAAACCGTTTGAAAGGAGGAGCAACAAGATGGACGTCTCGATTGTTCAGATCATCCTTGTCTTCATCGTCACGTTTATCGCGGCCATCGATCAGTTCGACTTCCTCGAGTCGCTGTACCAGCCGATCGTGACTGGTGCCGTCATCGGTGCCATCCTCGGCGATATCAACACTGGTCTCGTGGTCGGTGGTACCTATCAGCTCATGACGATCGGCAACATGCCGATCGGAGGTGCCCAGCCGCCTAACGCGGTCATCGGTGGCATCATGGCTGCCGTCTTCGCTTGCACCATCGATATGGACCCGGATATGGCCGTCGCCACCGCGATTCCGTTCGCGCTGCTCGGTCAGTACGGCGTGACCCTGTTCTTCACGCTCCGTGCTCCGCTCCTTGAGTTCTTCCGTGGCTGCGCTGAGAAGGCCGACACCAAGGGCATCACCAAGTGGACGATCGTGTCCGAGTGCATCCTGGGCCTGATTTTCGCCGTCATCGTCACCCTGTTCTTCATCGCCGGTCTCGCCGTGGGCCAGCAGGTCGTCGACGCCATCCCCGAGTGGCTCAACAACGGCCTGTCCGCTGCGGGCAACATGATGAAGTTCGTCGGCTTCGCGATCCTGCTCAAGGTCATGATGACCCGCGATATGTGGGGCTTCTACTTCATGGGCTTCGGCCTCGCGATCATCGCGAGCAACATCCCCACGATCGGCAGCTCCGCGGTCCTGCTCGTTCTCACCCTCATCGGCTTCGGCATCGCTTTCTGGGACTTCCAGCAGCAGACCGAGCTGAAGGGTGCAGCTGTTGACGGAGGTGACTTCAGCGATGGCATCTAATGAGTTCGTCATTCCGGAGCGCTACGAGGATCTGACCCCTGCTCCGAACGTTGACCAGAAGACGCTGAACCGCATGGCTCTGCGCTCCTGCTGGCTCCAGTCCTCGTTCAACTACGAGACCATGCAGTCCGGTGGCTGGCTGTTCGCCATGATCCCTGGCCTGGAGAAGGTCCACACCAACAAGAACGACCTCGCGGCGTCGATGTACCACAACCTGGACTTCATCAACACCCACCCGTTCCTGGTGACCTTCGTTATGGGTATCGTGCTCTCCCTCGAGCAGAACAAGGTCGATACCCAGACCATCCGCGCCGTCCGCATCTCCGCGGCCTCGCCGCTCGGCGGCATCGGTGACGCTCTGTTCTGGCTGACGCTCGTGCCGATCACGGCCGGCATCACCTCGAACATGGCCATCGAGGGCAACATCGCCGCCCCGATTATCTTCCTGGTGATCTTCAACCTGGCTCAGTTCGCCTGCCGCTTCGGCCTCATGAACTGGTCCTACCGTGTTGGTACCGGCGCCATCGACGCGCTCACGGCCAACATGCAGGCGTTCACCCGCGCCGCCTCCATCCTCGGCGTCTTCGTCGTCGGCTGCCTGACCGTGACCATGGGTGCCACCCAGATCAACGCCACGATCCCCAACGGCACCACCCGCGGCCTGTCCGCTCAGACGATCGTCGTGTCCAACGAGGAGGCCGAGAACTTCGCCGACCTCGCCATCGACACCGACACCGCCGAGGCTGGCACCATGGCGATCTCCGACATGGACGGCAACCCGCTGACCGCGGCCGACGCTGACGGCAACGCCGTCGAGACCGGCGTCACCGACCTGGGCAACGGCATGAGCTCCGTCACCTACGCCACCGTCACCGAGACCCCGGTCTCCTACTCCGTGGCTTCGACGCTCGACTCCGTCCTGCCCAAGCTGGTCCCGCTGGCTATGGTTCTTGGCCTGTACTTCCTGTTCGCCAAGAAGAACTTCACGCCGATCAAGGGCATCGTGCTCCTGCTCATCATCGGCATCATCGGTGCTGGTCCCTTCGATCTGTGGACGAGCATCTGGTAAGGTCCCTTGCGTGCGGGGGCAGCGCCACGCGGTCGCGCCCCCGCTCCTCGACCGAGCACGACATTGGCCGCGGCCCTGCGAAAGACAGGGTTCGCGGCCATTTTTCTCAGGCGGGACGCCATACGCGGAAAGGCGGTGTCGAAAATGGGTGCGCGCAAACAACCGCTCTACGATCAGCTCGTGGATATCTTGACCGAGAAGATCGAGCATGAGAACAACCCGGGCGACCTGCTGCCCTCCGAACGCGAGCTTTCCGAGCGCTACGGCCTCTCGCGCACCACGGTGCGCCTCGCCCTGCAGGAGCTCGAGCGGCTGGGCCTGGTGGTTCGCCAGCACGGGCGCGGCACGTTCGTGGCAGACCGCTCCGCTCAGACCACCAACCTCATGCAGGCGTACAGCTTCACCGACCAGCAGCGCGAGCTGGGGCGCGTCCCTGAGACCACAATCCTCGAGTTCGCCGAGCAGGAGGCCGACAAGTACCTGGCCGAGCGCATGCACTGCAAGATCGGCGAGCGCATCTTCAAGCTCAAGCGGTTGCGCGCCGCGGACGGCATGCCCATGATGCTCGAGCGCACCTACCTGCCCGTGCGCAAGTTCCTCTCGCTCAAGCGCCCGCAGATCGAGCGCACCTCGCTCTACGACGTGATGGAGAACGATTTCGGCGAGAAGATCCGCGTGGCGGAGGAGGAGTTCTTCGCCAGCATCGCGCGTCCCGCAGACGCGCGCATCTTGGATATCAGCGAGAACGCGCCGGTGCTCGATCTGGTGCGCACCACCTACAACATGGGAAACGAGGTCATCGAGTTTACCTTGTCGGTCGCCCGCGCCGACCAGTTCAAGTACAAGGTCTATCACCAGCGCGTGAAGTAGCGCGGACGGGGCACGCGTGCCCCTTGGATGATGCGGTCTGCATCCGTCACACCGCATCATCCTGGGGACATCGACCAGGATCATCCACGCAGGCGATCCGGCGCCCGGCGCCGGTTCAGGAACGGCAAACGTAAAGGAGAGATGATGTTTGAGAAAACCGTTGAGGATTTGAGGGCCCTCGGTGCCGACATCACCACGGCCGAGATCAAGCAGCAGCCTGATCTTTGGGAGGACACCTTCCAGATCTACACGGACAACAAGGCGGCCATCGAGACGTTTCTGGCGGATGCCCGCGCTATGGGCGAGGGCCGCGTGAGCGTGATCTTCACCGGTGCCGGCACCTCCGACTACGTGGGCGATACCGCGGCGCCCTACCTGCGCCATGCGGGCGATACCGACCTGTACGACTTCAAGCCCATCGCCACCACCGATATCGTCTCGGCGCCGCGCGACTTCCTGCGCGCCGAGGACCCGACGATCCTTGTGTCCTTCGCGCGCTCGGGCAACAGCCCCGAGAGCCTCGCCGCGGTCGACGTCGCGCGCAAGTACGTCAAGAACATCAAGTTCCTGAACATCACCTGCGCCCCTGAAGGCAAACTCGCCGTCGAGAGCGCTGATGATCCGGATGCCCTCACGCTGCTCATCCCGCGCGCGAACGACAAGGGCTTCGCCATGACGGGCAGCTACTCGTGCATGACGCTGCTCTCGACCCTCATCTTCGATACCGCTTCGGACGAGCAGAAGCTCGCCTGGGTGCGCCAGGCTGCCGAGATGGGCCGCGAGGTCGTCGCACGCGAGGACGAGGTCGCCGCGTATCTCTCCGGTGACTTCAACCGCGTCACCTACCTGGGCTCCGGCTCGTTCGTGGGCCTCGCCCAGGAGAGCCAGCTCAAGATCCTCGAGCTCGCCCACGGCCTCGTCGCCACCTCGTGGGACAGCTCGATGGGCTACCGTCACGGACCCAAGAGCTTCGTGGACGACAAGACCCTCGTCTTCGTCTTCATGAACAACGATCCGTATACCCGTCTGTACGACCTCGACATCCTGAACGAGATCGACGGCGACAAGATCGCGCGTAAGACCATCGCCGTCCAGCAGGATGCGGACCCCGCCTTCGCGGGCGAGAGCTTCACCTTCGCCGGCCGCGCGCCGCTTCCCGAGGGTTATCTGGCGCTGCCGTTTGTGATGGTCGCGCAGGTCGTGTCGCTTCTGAACTCGGTCCGCGTGGGCAACACCCCCGACACGCCGAGCCCCACCGGCACGGTGAACCGCGTGGTCAAGGGCGTCACCATCCATCCGTTCGAGGCATAGAAGGCAAGGCGTTCGCGCATGGGGAGGGGCGGGCTTTCAGGCTCGCCCCCGCTCGTTGCGACGAGTCACGTAATTGAGGAGCAGCTCATGGCTACGTTTGCAATCTCCGCTGACAAATTCGTGCTTCCCGGTGCCACCGTCCAGGGTGGCTACCTCACGATCGAGGACGGCGTCTTCGGCAGCTGGTCCGCCGAGAAGCCCGCATGCGACATCGTCGAGTACCCCGGCGCCATCGTGGGCCCGGGCCTGGTGGACACCCATATCCACGGCTTCCACAACCATGCGACCACCGATTGCGACCCCGCGGCGATTGACGACTCGAGCATCGCGCTCGCGAAGTCCGGCACCACCGCGTGGATCCCCACCACGTTCACCGAGTCCGTCGAGGACATCGAGCGCGCCTGCCACGCCATTGCGACGGCGGACGACCGGCGCGGCGGGGACTTCCGCGGCGCGCACATCGCCGGCATTTTCCTGGAGGGGCCCTTCTTCACCACGGCGCATGTAGGCGCCCAGAACCCGGTCTACCTGATCGATCCCACCGTCGAGGTCTTCGACCGCTGGCAGGAGGCGGCGGGCGGCCGCATCGTCAAGAGCGCGCTCGCAGCGGAGAAGCCCGGCGCCCTCGATTACATCGCCGCGCTCGACAAGAAGGGCGTCGTCACCGCGATCGGCCATTCGGACGCCACCTACGATGAGGCGCTCGCCGCGGTGAACGCCGGAGCAACCTGCTTCGTCCACACCTATAACGGCCAGCGCGGCCTCCACCACCGCGATCCGGGCGTGACCGGTACCGCGATGACGACGCCGTCGACCTATGCCGAGATCATCTGCGACGGCAAGCACGTGGTCCCCGCCGCCATCAAGGCGCTGGTGGATGCCAAGGGCTGGCAGCACACGGTGCTCATCACCGACTGCCTCATCTGCGGCGGCATGCCCGAGGGCGACTACGTCTCGGGCGGCATGCCGGTCGTGATGAAAGACGGTCTGTGCTACATCAAGAACGAGGACGGCACCACGGGCTCGATCGCCGGCTCGGTCCTGAACCTCGCACGCGGTGTGAAGAACATGGTCGATTGGCAGATCGTGAGCGCCGACCACGCCATCCGCATGGCGTCCGAGGTCCCGGCGCGCTCCGCGCGCGTCGACGACCGCTTCGGCTCCATCAAGCCGGGCCGTGTCGCCGACCTCACCATCTTCAACGCCGATATGACGCTCGCCGACACCTATGTGGCCGGCGTCTCCGTGAACGCGTAAGGCAGGCAGCACATGATTCTCACCGTCACGCTGAACCCCTCGATCGACACGCGCTACGAGGTCGAGCACCTCGTCGTCGATGACGTGAACCGCGTCACCCCGGCCAAGACTGCGGGCGGCAAGGGCCTGAACGTCAGCCGCGTGCTCGTCCAGCTGGGCGACGATGTCGTCGCCACGGGTCTTCTGGGCGGGCATTCCGGTGCCTATCTGGGCGACCTCATGGATGCCGACGGCATTCGCCATCGCTTCACGCCGATCGCGGGCGAGTCGCGCACCTGCATCGCCCTTTTGCACGACGGCAACCAGACCGAGCTTCTGGAGAGCGGTCCGGCCGTCTCGACCGAGGAGCTCGCCGCCTTCACGGCGAACTTCGCCGACCTGGTGAAGGACGCCGGGTGCGTCACCATCTCGGGGAGCCTGCCCAAGGGCGTTCCCGCCGATTACTACGTCGAGCTCGTGAAGCTCGCTGCCGAGGCCGGGTGCCCGGTGCTTCTGGACACCTCGGGCGCCGCGCTCGATGCGGCGCTCGCCGCCGCGGTGAAGCCCACGCTCGTGAAGCCCAACCTCACCGAGATCAACCAGCTTCTGGGCACGTCGTTCACCACCGAGGAGGCCGCCGCGCTGGGAGATGCCGTCGCGGCGGACCCGCGCTTTGCGGGCATCTCCTGGGTCGTGGTGACCATGGGTGCCGCGGGCGCGGTCGCCTTCCACGAGGGCAAGCGCTACCGTGTGGTGACGCCCGCCATCGCCGCGGTGAACGCCACCGGCTCGGGCGATTCCACCGTGGCCGGTTTCGCCCACGCCATCGCCGCCGGCATGGAGCCCGTCGACGTCCTGCGCTGGGGCAACACCTGCGGCAAGCTCAATGCCATGGACCCGCAGACGGGGCACCTCGCCATCGAGCATTGGGACGAGGTCTTCGATTCGATCGAGGTCACCGAGGTCTAGCAACCGGGCCCGCCGGCAAGCCCATCCGCTGCCGGCGGGCCGTCTGCGCCGCGGGATGGCCGGCGCCGCCCGGACGCGCCGTTCGGCGTTCCGGCGCGGTATCATTGCTATATATGGGACCCGCCGCGCGCGGGGAGGAAAGGAGATACGCGATGCTCGTAACCACCAAGGAGATGCTGCTCGACGCGCAGAAGAACCACTACGCCGTGGGCGCCTTCAACGTCGAGAACCTCGAGTTCGTCATGGCGGTCCTCGCCGCCGCCGAGGAGACCAAGTCCCCCGTCATCATGCAGACCACCTCGGGCACGATCAAGATGACCGGCCTCGATTACTTCTACGGCATGGTCAAGGCGGCTGCCGAGCGCACCTCGGTGCCCGTGGCGCTTCACCTCGACCACGGCGACGGCTACGACCGCTGCATGAAGGCCCTGCGGACCGGCTACACCTCCGTCATGATCGACGGCAGCCACGAGACCTTCGAGGACAACATCGCCCTCACCAAGCTCGTTGCCGACGCCGGCGCCGCCATGGGCGTGCCCGTCGAGGCCGAGCTCGGCAAGGTCGGCGGCAAGGAGGACGACGTCGAGGTCGAGGGCGAGAGCCCCTACACCGATCCGGACGAGGCCCGCGAGTTCGTGGAGCGCACCGGCTGCACCTCGCTCGCCATCGGCGTGGGCACCTCGCACGGCGTCTACACCGCCGAGCCGCATATCGAGCAGGACGTCGTGAAGGCGATCCGCGCCGCGGTGGACGTGCCGCTCGTGCTGCACGGCACCTCTGGCGTGCCCGATGAGCAGGTCGCCGAGGCCGTGAAGAACGGCATCTGCAAGGTCAACTACGCCACCGAGCTCCGCCAGGCCTTCACCCGTGGCTTCATGGCCTACATGGCCGAGAACCCCACCTGCTTCGACCCCAAGAAGCCTGGTCAGGCGGGCATGGCCGAGATCACCAAGATCGTGAAGATCCGCATGGAGAACCTGGGCTCGGTCGGCCGCGCCTAAGGTCTTCTCGCCATAACTTCTCGGGGCCCCGGTCGGGTTCCCCGCGAACGTCCTCGGCGCAAGGCGCCTGCGGATTGTTCGCGGGAAAGCCCGACCGGGGCTCTTGCGTTACCAGTGCGGGATCGGGATGGCGCCGACAAAGGATTCTGCTCAGGACCGGAACTTTTCCTCAGGGTCCCGCCGGCAGTCCTCGAGATATTCGACGCATACCTGATGGGCGTCGGCATCAATCGTGTAATAGATGCCGAAATGCCCCGCGAAGGTTACGAGCACTTCATGCGGCGGACGGGCAGATGGGTAGATGGGGTCGTAGACCGTGCCCATATGAGGCGCGATGGCGAGCGCTTCAAGACGTCGCCGCACACGGCGCGCATCGTCTTTCGAGGTTATGCCCGCCATGACATCGATAACCGAAGGGGCGAGGACGATCTCGTAGCCGTCCACGTCATCTGCCCCAATCATCACCAAGTTGTTCGAGCGCTGCAGAGAGCGGGACGCCATTGCCCCGGGCGATCTCCTCATGCCCGCGCATGATGCCGGCATAGGCGCGTTCCTCGCGGGCGATGATGCCGTCGCGATACGCCATGCGCCGGTCGAATTCCTCGGCATCGATCAGCACCACGGCGGACTTTCCCCGCCGCGTCAGGTATATCGGCTCTTTGGTGCGCATCGCCTCATCGGTGAGGGCGGCACCGTTTCTCTGCATCTCGGTCACGGGCACGACGACGGGCATACGCACTCCTTCGAACGTTTTGATACGTATGATTATACATATTATGAGTGCACCCTAGGGAATTCACCGCGGTCTCTAGAGGATCCGGGCAGCTCCCCGCGAACAATCCGCAGCCGCATCGCGGCGAGGACGTTCGCGGGGAGCTGCCCGGATCCTCTCGTCTCGGGCCGTGCGCATCACGCAAGGTAAGGGGATAGTTAGCTATTTGCGCGTTTGGTGTAATCGCTGCCGTTTACGCGCGTCGAATACCGTACACTAGCCACAACGCGGCCGTGCGGGGACTGCATGCCCGGGCACGGCGAATGACCCGACGGGGAGGAATGCATGAACAAGCGCACCAAGATCGTATGCACCATGGGACCGGCTTGCGACAGCGAGGACACGCTTCGCGAGATGATCAAGGCGGGCATGAACGTCGCCCGCTTCAACTTCAGCCACGGCAGCCATGAGGAGCATCGCGAGCGCATGGAGCGCGTCAAGCGCATCGCGCGCGAGCTGGACACCCCGATCGGCATCCTGCTCGATACCAAGGGCCCCGAGATCCGCACGGGCTTCCTCAAGGGCCACAAGAAGGTCACGCTCGAGACCGGCTCCACCGTCGTGGTGACCGCTGCCGAGACCTCCGAGGAGCTGCAGGGCACCGCCGAGCATTTCTACCTCGATCACCTGGGCCTCCCCAACGAGGTCAACGTGGGCGGCACGATCTTGGTCGATGACGGCCTGATCGGCCTCACCGTCGAGAAGATCGACGGCCAGGATATGTACTGCCATGTGGATAACGGCGGCGAGCTGGGCGAGAAGAAGGGCGTGAACGTCCCGAACGCGCATCTGTCGCTGCCCGCCATCACCGAACAGGACCGCGCCGACATCCTCTTCGGCCTGGAGGAGGGCATCGACTTCATCGCCGCCTCGTTCATCCGCGACGCTGAGGGCGTGCGCGAGATCCGCAAGCTCTGCGACGAGAACGGCGGCGAGCACGTGGGCATCATCCCCAAGATCGAGTGCGCCGTGGCGGTCTACAAGTTCGACGAGATCCTGAAGGAGGCAGACGGCATCATGGTCGCCCGCGGCGACCTGGGTGTCGAGGTGGCGCCCGAGGTCTGCCCGATCATCCAGCGCGAGATCCTGCAGAAGTGCAACAAGGCCTACAAGCCGGTCATCACCGCCACGCAGATGCTCGACTCCATGATCCGCAACCCGCGTCCGACCCGCGCCGAGGTGACCGACGTCGCCAACGCCATCTCCGGCGGTACCGACGCGACCATGCTCTCCGGCGAGACCGCCGCGGGCAAGTACCCGGTCGAGGCCGTGAAGATGATGGCCAATATCGCGCTCATCGCCGAGGCCACCATGCCCGAGCATTCGCGTCTGGACATCCACGTGGACGAGACCGGTGCCAACGTCATCAACAACGCGGTGGGACTCGCCGCGGTCACGACCGCCTTCAACGTGAACGCCCGTGCGATCCTGACGCCCACCTCCTCGGGCCGCTCCGCGCGCCTGGTGTCCAACTTCCGCCCATCGCTGCCCATCCAGGCGGCGACGCAGCACGAGTGGGCCGTTCGCAAGATGACGCTTTATTGGGGTGTCGACCCGCGCCTGGATTACGACTACGGCGACGTCAAGTTCATCGTCAAGAACGCGCTTGAGGTCGCGAAGGATTCCGGCGTGGTCCACTCGGGCGATATCGCGGTCGTCACCGTGGGCGACCCGGAGACCTCGGTGGTGCTGGATGACGGCGTGAACTCCACCAACGTCGTCTACGTGGCGCAGGTGCGCTAGGTACGATCGGTGCGCCGGGGGATGAAGATGCAGCAGTACCGCAACGACTACAGCGAGGGCGCCGCGCCCCAGATCTTGGAGGCGCTCGCACGCACGAACCTGGAGCAGACCGTTGGGTACGGCGAGGACGCCCATTGCGCCCGCGCCGCCGAGCTCATCCGTGCCGAGGTGGGTCTCGACGACGCATACGTCCGCTTCATCCCCGGCGGCACCGCCGCGAACATCCTCGCGATCAGCTGCCTCACCGAGGAGTACGAGGGGCCGATTCTCGCCGCCGACGCCCATCCCACCATCCACGAGACGGGCGCGATCGAGGGCGCAGGGCGCCGGCTGCTTGCCACCGCGGACCCGTACGGCCTGCTTACGCCCGCCGGCGCCGACCCTATCTGGGAGTCCTGGCGCGCCAACGGCAGCCATACCACGCGCCCGGGCATGATCTACCTTTCCGACACGAGCGAGCTGGGGCACGTCTACACCGCCGCCGAGTTCGACGCGCTCTGCGATTGGGCGGACGAGCGCGAGCTCGCCGTCTACGTGGACGGCGCGCGCATGGCGAGCGCCATGACCGCCGCGGGTGCGGACCTGGATATCCGCCACATCGCCCGCCGTGCGACCGCGTTCACGCTGGGCGGCACCAAAAACGGCATGCTCTTCGGTGAGGCGATGGTGGTGAACCCGGCGAGCCCGCGCGGTGCGCGCATGGTCGAGCGCCTGCCGTACCTCATCAAGCGCGCCGGCTCCCTCATGGCCAAGGGCCGCCTCATGGGCGTGCAGTACGAGACCGCCTTCGATCCTGCGACGGACGATGGCTCGGGCGAGGTGCTCTACTGGCAGCTCGCCCGCCATGCCAATGCGTGTGCGCTCGAGCTCAAACGCCAGATGACCGGGGCGGGGTTCGAGCCCTTCATCCAAACGACGGGCAACCAGCAGTTTTTCTGGGTCACGCCGGACGAGGGGCAGAGGCTCGCGTGCGACTTCGGGGCGGAGCTGCAGGTGCAGCCCGATCCCGCGGGCGCCGGCCGCGTCGTCGCGCGTTTCGTGACCAGTTGGGCGACCGACCTCGCGGGCATCACCGAACTGGGCGAGGCGGCGCGCGCCCTGCGCGGGTAAGACGGGCGGCTGGCGACCGGCCCGTGCGAAATCCTATACCGTGAATCCGTGGGAAGCTTGTGGATTCGCTGCCCGATGTATGGGGGAGCTGTGTGCGCCGACGCGGCGAGCGGCATCTTGAGTGAAAACGAACCTGCAGGTAGATGGCTGCGTATTTCGCTTGGTCAGATTTCTGTCAGAACGCGCACGGCATCTTTCGAATCGCCGTGCAGATTCTTTCCGATTCCGGTCAGATATGCGGGGTAGCCCTATCTCACCGAGCGGGGACGCATGTCCCAGGTGAGATGGGAGGCCATGTATGGAACTGCACGATATCGACCAGGTGCGCGCGGCGATTCTCGAAGCCGAGGCGGAGGG
>CASFIQ010000064.1 GCA_949294785.1 uncultured Collinsella sp. | reverse complement strand
CTCGCCAAGGGCGGCTTCGCGCTCATCACCGCCGACCACGGCAACGCCGACCACATGTACGATGTCGATGACGAGGGCGAGAAGCACCCGTTCACGGCGCACACCACCAACCGCGTACCCTTCATCGTGGTCGACCCGAAGGCAAAGCTCACCGGTATCGAGGACGGACGTCTCTCCGATATCGCGCCGACGCTGCTCACGCTCGCCGGTATCGAGCCGAGCCCCGAGATGACCGGTCGCGTGCTCGCTGTCGAGGAGTAGCTTCCGACAGCGGCCCGGTGCCCGCATCGCATCCAGGACCGCCCGCGGACTCGTTCCGCGGGCGGTCCTTCGCGTTCGATACGATGGTTTCGCGGCCGCTCTCATCCGTGCCGGGTCGGAGGCGCCTCCGTCGGGTTTTGATGGTGGGCGGGCACGGCCGCGCCCCAAGACGCCGGGTGTGCTATCATCTCGACCGTTCGACCTCGTGTTCCAAAAGGAGAAACCTATGGGTCCCTTCCAGATTCTGCTCTTCATTGGATGGGCGCTCTCCACGCTCGCCCTCATCGCGCTCATCCTCATGCACTCCGGCAAGGGCACGGGCGTGTCCGACATGATTGCGAGCTCGCTCTACAACGCGAGCGCCGCGACCGGCGTCATGGAGCGCAACCTCGATCGCCTCACCGTGATCGTCGCGTGCGTCTTCGCCGCCTGCATCGTGCTCGCCATGTTCTTCTTCCCGCAGGGCTTCGTCGACATCCTGAGCGTCGGCGCCTGATCGCCATCGCACCGCGTCGCGCGGCGCGAACCCCATCGACGGACGAGAGCCCCGCACGCGTATGTGTGCGGGGCTTCGTGGTAACGAAACATTTTGGAAACAATCGCTGACGGGTGGCTGCGGCCTTGCGGTTCGGTGCGGGAAAAGGGCAGGATTGCCATGGCGCACTGCAGCGCGGCAAAGCGTTTCCTCGCCGCATCGTTCGATCTCGCCTGCGGCGATAGCTGATTTTAGGTAAAGTAAAGGACGTCTGAGTCTTGCCCCGTCATGGTTGCGCAAGGCTTTCGTAAGGGGCGCGTGAAGTGCGCACCCCGTCCGTGAAGGAGGAACGAATGGCATTTTCCAAGTTCAACCAGCCGGTGGTTGGTCGTCGCCAGTTCGTCGGCGGTGCGCTCGCCGCGAGCGCCCTCGCGGCTCTCGCTGGCTGCACCGGCGGCAACCAGACCTCTTCCGGCAGCGGTGACGCTGCGGCCGAGGCGCCCGCGGTGGGCGAGGGCTACATGAGCTTCTACCTCTCCGAGCCCGCCTACATCGACCCCTACAACGGTCAGGAGAATCAGGGCATGGCCGTCATCCACGCCTGCTTCGACTCCCTGCTGACCTGGGACTACAACACCAACGAGCCCGTCGCGCTGGCCGCCGCCGCGCTGCCCGCGGTCTCCGAGGACGGTCTCACCTACACCTTCACCCTGCGCGAGGGCGCCGTCTTCCACAACGGCGATCCCGTCGACGCCGCCTCCTTCAAGCGCGGCTGGGAGCGCGTGGCGAGCCCGGACATGGCCACCCCGTCCGACATCGCCTACCACCTCGCCCCGATCGCCGGTTACGAGGAGTATCACGCCGGCGAGGCTGACGAGATCTCCGGCGTCGTCGCCGTCGACGACTACACCCTCGAGGTGACCCTCACCGCCCCGATGGCCGACTTCCCGGCTGTCTGCTGCCACCCGAGCCTCGTGCCCGTGCCCGAGGCCGCGCTCGACGACCCCGCGTCCTTCCTCGAGCAGCCCATCGGCAACGGCCCGTTCAAGATGGACGAGCCTTGGCAGCACAACCAGTACATCCTCTGCTCCCGCTTCGAGGACTACTACGGCGCCGCGCCCTCGCTCAACGGCGTGTACTTCTCCATCCAGGCCGATCCGGACACCGCTTACCGCGGCTTCCAGGCTGGCGAGATGGACTTCGCCCAGGTCCCGCTGGGACAGCTCGAGGACAACATCGCCGAGTACGGCCAGTCTGCCGACGGCTTCACCTCGACCCCGGGCGCCCAGGTCATGACCGGCACCGAGCTCTCCACCTACTACCTCATCCCCAACCTCGAGGATGAGTACCTGGCCATGCCCGAGGTGCGTCGCGCGATCTCGCTGGCCATCAACCGCCAGAACATCGTCGACAGCCTGTACGAGGGCTATCGTGAGCCGGCGAACTCCATCATGCCGCTCTCGATCGACAACAACGAGCAGAACGTGTGGCAGTACTGCCGCTACGCGCCGGAGGAGGCCACCCAGATCCTCGCCGACGCCGGCATCGATCCCTCCGCGATCTCGGTCACGCTCGCCTACAACGGCGACGGCGGCCACGAGGACAGCATGTCCGCCAGCCAGGCCGACCTCCAGAAGATCGGCATCACGGTGACCCAGAACACCCTCGAGTGGGCCGCCTATCTTGAGTCGCTGTCCGACGGTGCCTACGGCCTCGCCCGTCTCGGCTGGACCGCTGACTACCCGATCCAGGACAACTTCCTGTATCCGAACTTCTTCAGCACCGCGGACAACAACTACAACCACTACAACAACCCCGACTTCGACGCCGCGATCCTGGCCGCCCGTCAGATCGCCAACGAGGAGGAGCGCCGCGCCGCGTATCGCGCTGCGTGCGCTATGGTGGGCGACGACATGCCGGTCATCCCGATCATGTTCTACGCTCACAACTACGTCGGCTCCGCGCGCATGGCGAGCTTCAACTACGACGCCGCCACCATCCCGCATTTCGAGACGGCCCAGATGGTCGACTCCGCGAGCACGGACGCCGCCGGTTCCGAGGCGTAAGGGTTCCCGCTTCATAGCAGGGTCCATCGCAGTGCCCGAAACTGCGTAAAGTTGCGGGGCGTCGTGTATGCGGCGCCCCGCTTTTCTGAGGAAATAGCTGTTGGTAATGCGTCAATTTCAATAACTCCCGCACTTTTCAGCTATACTCATTCTTTACGGCGCTGCACCTCCCACGAGGGGGCGGCAGGCGCCGCGTCGTGTCAATCGGACAAGGGAGGGTATCGCTGTGATCAAGTACATCGCCAAGCGAATCCTGCAGTTCATCCCTGTCTTCCTTGGCGTCACGCTGATCTTGTTCATCATGCAGAACGTGGTGCCGGGCGATCCCATCAAGCTGATCGCCGGCGAGAGGAAGCTCGATCCGGTCACGGAGCGCAACATCCGCGCCCAGCATGGCCTGATCGAAACGGATGAGAACGGTGAGATCATCTTCGATGAGAACGGTGACACCATCGAGACGCCCATGTGGAAGCGCTACGTGGTCTACCTCACCGGCCTGCTCCATGGCGATCTGGGCACCTCGTACCAGCGCGGCACCGAGGTCTCGAGCATCATCGCCCAGAAGTACCCCTATACGGTGCAGCTGGCGCTCGTCGCGATCGTGATCGAGGCGATCGTGGGCATCGGCGCAGGCATCATATCGGCGATCAAGCGATACTCGTTCTGGGATATCCTCGTCACCCTTGTGACCTCGCTGCTCGTCGCCATGCCGGCATTCTGGTTCGGTATGCTGCTGCAGCTCATCTTCGGTATCTGGCTGCCCGAAGCCACGGGCGGTGCCATCGCGTTCCCCATCTCCGGCGTCGCCGGTCCCATGGGGCGCTATCCCGAGTACATGTACTACATCCTGCCCGCGCTGACGCTCGCCGCGGTCTCCACCGCCTACACGGCGCGCATCATGCGCTCGCAGCTGCTGGACGTCATGAACCAGGATTACATCCGCACCGCCAAGGCCAAGGGCCTCTCCAAGGGCGCCATCATCCGCAAGCACGCCCTCAAGAACGCCCTCATCCCCGTCGTCACCTACGTCGGTATGGACTTCGGCGCCATGCTCGCCGGCGCCATCCTAACCGAGACGGTGTTCTCCTGGCCGGGCATCGGTCGCGAGACCTACGTCGCCATCACCCAGCGCGACTGGCCCATCGTCATGGGATCGGTCACGGTCATCGTGTTCGTGGTCATGATCATCAACCTCATCGTGGACGTGAGCTACGCCTTCCTGGATCCGCGCATCCGCCTCGGCAGCTCCAAGAACGAGGGCTAGGAGGGAAGCGCACATGATTTACGCCAACCAGCGTCCCGACGCGCAGGCATACGCCGACTCCGTGGCGGTCGCGCACGGCGGCGCGGGCACCGTCTCCGATTCCGGTGCCTCCCGCACGCTGTGGGGCGACGCGTGGGGCCGCTTGAAGAAGAACAAGCTCGCCATCGTCGCCGCTATCTGGATCATCTTCATCATCCTCGTCGCGGTCACGGCGGACCTGTGGGTCCCGCAGACCTTCGGCGACCCGAACGCCACCGCCGTCGACATGGTCAACGAGAGCCGCCTGGCCCCCTCGCTCGAGCATCCCTTCGGTACCGACTCGCTCGGCCGCGACGTCTTCAGCCGCGTCATCTACGGTGCGCGCATCTCGCTCACCGTCGGCGTGGTCGCGACCGGCATCTCCACCGCGATCGGTCTGGTGATGGGTGCCATCGCCGCGTACTACGGCGGTATCTGGGACACCATCATCATGCGCCTCGCCGACATCTTCCTGGCGTTCCCGTACACGCTGTTCGTCGTCGCCATGATCGCGGTCATCGGCAACGGCATCCAGAACGTGTTCATCGCCATCGGCATCCTGGGCTGGCCGAGCATCGCGCGCGTCTTCCGCTCCGCGATCCTCTCGGTCAAGGAGAACGACTACGTGGACGCCGCGCGCGCCATGGGAGCGTCCGACGTGCGCATCATCGCCCGCCACATCTTCCCCAACTCGGTGGCCTCCATCGTGGTGTACGCCACGATGAACATCGGTGGCGCCATCCTTACCGAGAGCGCGCTGTCGTTCCTCGGCATGGGCGTCGTTCCGCCCGATCCCAGCTGGGGTACGCTCATCCAGGCCGGCCAGCAGTTCCTGCAGACCGAGCCCTGGCTCATGATCCTGCCGGGTCTCGCGATTCTCTCCACCGTGCTCGCGTTCACGCTCTTGGGCGACGGTCTGCGCGACGCGCTCGACGTCAAGATGAAGGATGCATAATGGCTAAGCACATGAAGAACCATGTCGACCTGAAGGAGCAGCCCGTGCCCGAGGGCCAGCATCTGCTCGAGGTCGACAACCTGAAGATGTACTTCCACACCCAGGACGGTATCGTGCATGCGGTCGACGGCGTGTCCTACACCCTCGATCGCGGCGAGACCCTCGGCGTGGTGGGCGAGTCCGGTTCGGGCAAGTCGGTCACCCATATGACCATCATGGGCCTGATCGAGATGCCCCCGGGCAAGATCGAGGGCGGCGACATCCGTTACCGCGGCCACTCCATCCTGGAGATGACCGAGGAGCAGATGCAGCACATCCGCGGCAACGACATCGCGATGATCTTCCAGGACCCCATGACCTCGCTGAACCCGGTCTACAAGATCGGGCGCCAGGTGGGCGAGGGCCTGCGGCTCCATCGCGGTTACACCAAGAAGCAGGCGCTCGAGCGCGCCGTCGAGCTTCTGGACCTCGTGGGCATCCCCGAGCCCGAGAAGCGCGTGAACGAGTACCCGCACCAGTTCTCCGGCGGCATGCGCCAGCGCGTGATGATCGCCATGGCGCTCGCGTGCGACCCGGACATCCTTATTGCGGACGAGCCCACCACGGCCCTCGACGTGACCATCCAGGCGCAGATCATCGAGCTCATGCAGAAGATGCAGCAGGAGAACGGCAACGCGATCATCATGATCACGCACGACCTGGGCGTCGTCGCCGACATGGCCGACAAGATCATGGTCATGTACGCCGGCCGC
>CASFIQ010000063.1 GCA_949294785.1 uncultured Collinsella sp. | reverse complement strand
CGAGTTGAGAGGGCGGAGAGCCCAACCCTTTGAACCTGTCAGGTAATGCTGTCGTAGGGAGCATGGACGCGAACACAAGGCGCTCCCTGAGGGCGTCGCCGTCTGCGGGCATCAGCGGAGGGCGGCGCGCGAGACCTCGGGTGGGCGCCTTTTTCGTTGCTCCGGAAAGGATCTTCGATGATCGAGAAGGAAACGCTGGAAGCACAGGTAGCACGCGCGGCGCAGAAGGTACGCGAGACGTGCCCCATGACGCCGTCCATCACCAACACGGTGACCATCAACTTCGTGGCGAACGCGCAGATCGCGGTGGGCGGCTCCGCCGCGATGGTCTATCTGCCGGACGAGGGCGTGAAGATGGCCGAGCTCGGCGGTGCGATGTATCTGAACGTGGGTACGCTTCTGCCCATCTACACCGAGACCCTGCCCGCCACGACGAAGCGCCTGCACGAGCTCGACAAGCCCTGGGTCATCGACCCGGTGGCCGTGGGCGTGGGCGCGATGCGCACGCAGCTTCTGGCGGACATGAAGCCCTACAAGCCCACCATCGTGCGCGGCAACGCCTCCGAGGTCATCACGCTCGCGAACCTCTGGGGGCTCGAGACGGCTGCCCCGGATGCGACGGTGCGCGGGGTGGACTCCACGCAGGAGGTCGACGCGGCGCGCGCCGCGGCGGTGGCGCTCGCACGCTACACCGGCGGTGCGGTGGCGGTCTCCGGCGCGGTGGATCTGGTGACCGATGGCGAGACCGTGGTACGCAGCCACGGCGGCTCGCCCTTCATGACCAAGATCACGGGCTCCGGGTGCAGCCTGGGCGGCGTGTGCGCGGTGTACGCCGCGTGTGCGGAGACCCCGCTCGCGGCGGCGCTCGCGGCGGTGGGCGTCTACAACCGGGCCGGCGAGCGTGCCGGTGCGCGCGTGAAGGCGCCGGCGAGCTTCCAGGTGGCGTTTTTGGACGAGCTCTACCTCGCCACGCCCGAGGACATCGCGCACCACACCTTCGAGATCGAGGGGGCGTAAATGAACACGCTGGTTGCCGTTGCCATCGCGCCGGTGGGCGTGGGCGACGAGCTGAAGGAGTACGTGGCGGAGGTTATCCGCGTCATCCGCGAAAGCGGTCTTTCCTGTCGCACCAACTCCATGTTCACCGAGATCGAGGGCGAGTGGGACGACGTGATGCGCACCGTGCGTGACGCGACCTTTGTGCTCGCGGAGCGCGGTATCCGCACCGAGGTGGTGCTCAAGGCAGATATTCGCCCCGGCTTCGAGCACATGATGGAGCGCAAGGTGCGCGTGGTGGACGAGATCCTGAACGGTGCGGCAGACGAGGAAGCGGCAGCCGAGGGCGCCGGTGCCGACGCATGCGGCCACGAGGAATAGGGGAGTGCACCATGAGCATACGTGACAATCTGGATATTTCGGCATATCTGGTATTGGGACCCGAGAACACGTGCGGGCGCCCCGTGGAGGACGTGGTGGGAGAGGCGCTCGACGCCGGCTTCACCATCATCCAGGTGCGCTCCAAGGTGGCGGGTGTGCGCGAGATGATCGAGTGCGCGCGCCGCGTGGCCGACGTCATCGCCGCCAAGGGCAAGGCTGACACCGTTCCGCTTCTGATCGATGACCGGCTGGATGTGGCGCTTGCCGCCCGCGACCTGGGCATCAAGGTGGACGGCGTCCATGTGGGCCAAAGCGATATCCCGCCCGAGATCTGCCGTAGGCACCTGGGCGAGGACGCCATCGTGGGCCTCTCCGCCGGCGCGGCCGAGATCCGCTCCTACATCGAGCATGAGGACGTCTCGCCGATCGATTACTTCGGTGTGGGGCCGCTCCATCCCACCTCGTCCAAACCAGACGCCGGCATCACCGCGGACGGGACCCTGGTCACCCGTAGCCTCGACGAGCTCGCCGGGCTGCACCGGGTGAGCCCCCGTCCCATCGTGGTGGGGGGCGGCGTGAAGGCGGCCGATATCCCTGCGCTCGCCGCGACCGGCGTGGAGGGCTTCTTCGTCATCTCGGCGGTGGCGGGGGCGGAAGACCCGTATGCCGCGGCGTGCGAGCTCGTCGACGGCTGGCGTGCCGCGCGCTGACGCGGTTCCGGCCTTGCCCCCGGCCGCACCTGCCCGGCCTTGCATCCCGTGTCCCGTCTCGTCCATAACCCCGGCGCGGGGTGCATCGCGCGGGCGGTATCGCTACAATCAGGTGCATCTGACCTCGCGGGCGCCCGGCGCCCGCCCCGGCACGTTCAAGGAGCCAGGATATGCTCATCTATAACAGCGCCACGCATCGCAAAGAGGAGTTCCAGCCCATCGAGGCGGGCAAGGTGCGCATGTACGTGTGCGGGCCCACGGTCTACGACAACATCCATATCGGCAACGCGCGCACGTTCATCAGCTTTGACGTGATCCGCCGCTGGCTCATCGCGAGCGGCTATGAGGTCACCTTCGCCCAGAATCTGACCGATGTTGACGACAAGATCATCAACCGCGCGAACGAGCAGGGACGCACCGCCGAGGAAGTTGCCGAGGAGTTCTCGAAGCGGTTCATCGACGTCATGCACAAGGCCAACGTGATGGACCCGGATGTGCGCCCGCGCGCCACCAAGGAGATCGGGCCCATGATCGGCATGATCAAGACGCTCATCGAGGGCGGGCATGCCTATGCGGCGGAGAACGGCGACGTCTACTTCGCGGTGCGGAGCGACCCCGCCTACGGCGAGGTCTCCGGTCGCAAGATTGATGACCTTATGGTGGGCGCGCGCATCGCCGCGGGCGAGGCCAAGCGCGATCCTTTGGACTTCGCCCTCTGGAAGGCCGCAAAACCGGGTGAGCCCAGCTGGCCGAGCCCGTGGGGCGCGGGGCGCCCGGGCTGGCACACCGAGTGCGCCGCCATGGTGCACCGCTACCTGGGCTGCCCGATCGACATCCACGGCGGCGGGTCCGACCTGGCCTTTCCGCACCACGAGAACGAGTGCGCGCAGGCCACCTGCGCCTGGCACGAGGGCTTCGCGAACACCTGGATGCACACGGGGATGCTGCTTGTCGACGGCGAGAAGATGTCCAAGTCGCTCGGCAACTTCTTCACGCTGGAGGAGGTGCTCGAGAAGCACTCCGCGGCGGCCCTGCGCCTGCTCATGTTGCAGACGCACTACCGCTCGCCGCTCGATTTCTCCTGGGAGCGCCTGGCGGGTGCCGAGAACTCGCTCGCGCGCATCGCCGGTACGGTGAAGAACCTGGTGTGGGCCGCGCGCCATGCGGATGCCGCGACCGCGCCCGATGCCGCCCTTGCCGCGAAGCTGGATGCGGCGGTCGATGCCGCCAAGACAGAGTTCGAGGCGCAGATGAACGACGACTTCAACACCGCGGGCGCGCTCGCGGCGTACTTCCAACTGGTGACCGACGCCAATACGTATCTTGACCAGGCGGGCTCCGCGGTCGATGCGGACGTCGCTACCGGTGCCGCAGCGAGCATCGCCGGGGCGTTCAAGATCTTGGGCATCGAGCTTCCCGAGCCCGAGGAGGAGCTGCCGGTGGGGCTGCTCGGCGTGGCCGCGGGCCTTTGCGCCTACACGGGAGACGACGTCGCCGAGGCCGCCGAGCGGATTCTCGCTGCCCGCGCCGAGGCCCGCGCCGCCAAGAACTGGGACGTTGCCGACGCCATTCGCGACCAGCTGCGCGACATGGGCCTCGTGATCGAGGACACCGCCGCCGGCACTCGCATCAAGCACGCGTAGCCGCCCGTCGTGCGGCTACGCTTCGCCGGCAGCCGGACGCATCCCACGGGAAGCGTCCATCACGAGGATCCATCTCTGGAAACCGCCCCTTGCGAGGGGCGGTTTCCTGTTATGAAGGCATCTCTGAGAATGCGCTACCTGGTTCACCCGCACTCGTCTGGGTGATGATCTTCCCCCGGAGTACGCCGCTTGCCTGCCGACGGCAGAGGTTTGGCGGTTCGGTTGAGGTGATTGAGCGCGCCCTGCCCCTATGGTCGGCTTCTTAGCCCGATGCAGTCTATACTGCTATGAGCAAACGACCGGATCGCATCGAAGGAGACGTATGGGCAAGCAGCAGGGTGGGCGCGGCAAGCGCTTCGCGGACCGGAACCGCCGCGCCGGAGGCGACGCACGTCGCGAGGTACGCTCCGAACGCAAGGCGGCCGCGGCGTCGCTCGCCCGCACCGGACGTGACGATCGGCGCTCACATGAGGGCAAGCCCGTCGCGGCGCCCGTGCGCGGCCGTACCGCCTCGCCGGTGCACGGTGACTTCATAGAAGGCCGTCGCGCCTGCACCGAGGCTCTGCGTGCGGGTTTCCCGGTCAAGCGCGCGCTCGTCGCCGCAGGCGAGGGCAAAGATCCCGTTCTGGCGCAGCTCGTCGACTACCTGCATGCCACGGGCGTGCCGGTCATCACCGTGCCTCGCTCCGATCTTGATGTGCGCTCCGCCCATGGCGCGCACCAGGGCGTGATGCTCGAGGCGGGCGCGTTCCCGTATGCGGAGCTTGCCGACGTGGTGGCGCGCGCGGGTGACGGCGCGGCGCTGGTGATCGTGCTCGATCATGTGACCGATGCCGGCAACTTCGGCGCCATCGTGCGCACCGCCGAGGTGGTGGGCGCCGCGGGCGTCATCATCGCCAACAAACGCGCGGCCGAGGTGACGGTCGCTACCTACAAGACCTCCGCAGGTGCCGTCATGCACCTGCCCATCGCGCGCGTGCCCAACATCGCCCGTGCGCTCGAGGACCTGAAAAAGGCCGGGTTCTGGTGCGTGGGTGCAAGCGAGCACGCAACCGGTACCTGCTGGGACACCGCGTTCGAGGGGCGCATCGCGCTCGTGATGGGCTCGGAGGGCGAGGGCATCTCGCGCCTCGTGCTCGATACGTGCGACGACCTCACCCGTCTGCCGCAGCGCGGCCGCACCGAGAGCCTCACCGTGGCGCAGGCCACCACGGCGCTCGCCTACGAGTGGCTGCGCAGGAACATCGCCGAGCTGGGCGATGCCGGCGCCGCGGTTTCCAGTCAGGGCAGGGCGGTCACGGCGCCCGGGGCGGGGGAGTAGCCCATGTCGAAGAAGAACCGCGCGAAGGCCAAGGCGAAGCGCTTCGGCGAGGGCTCGGCCAAGCCGATCGTCTCGGCGAGCACCTACGGCGTGGGGGCGACCGCGATGCCGGGCGGGTTCGTCCGCGGGTCGGCGTTCGCCTCATCCGTACCCGAGCCGGCGCGCGGCACCAACGCGCGCGGGCAGCGCGAGCTCCTCGTCGTCGACGGCTACAACATCATCCACGCGGACACGCGCTACGAGCGCCTTATCTTCGATCGCTCCGACGACCCCTACTCGCACGACGTGTACGACGCGGCGCGCACCGCGCTCATCGCCGATGTCGCCGCCTTCGCCCAGGGCCGCTACGAGCCGGTGATCGTGTTCGATGGCGCGGGCAACGTCAACCCCGACCGCCCGAACCTGCCGCAGGCGGGCGTGCGCATCGAGTTCTCGCCCACGGGGGTCTCGGCCGACACCATCATCCAGCGCCTCTGCACCGACGCGCGCGAGCACGGCCGGGCCTGCTCGGTGGTGACGAGCGACGGGACCGTCCAGGCGACGGTCATGGGCAAGGGCGTCACGCGCATCTCGGCCCGCATGTTCCTCGGCGAGGTAAAGCAGGTGGACGCCGATGTTGAGGAGGCCGAGGCGGCGCCCGACATCAAGCTCACGCTCGGCAGCCGGCTCGGTGGCGACTCGCTCTCCAAGCTCGCGGCGCTGCGCGACAGCCTGCGCTCCTAACGCAGGTCGATGCGCAGCGGGGTGCCGACTGCGCCTTGCCCGCGCTGCGGCCATTCAGTATCCTATAGAGGCTTCGCGCGGAAACGCGTCGAGCGCGCCAGCGTGGCTCAACGGTAGAGCAGCTGATTTGTAATCAGCGGGTTGCGGGTTCGATTCCTGTCGCTGGCTCCATAGATCAAGGGGTGCCCAGGGCTCTTGCGGCTCTGGGCATTTGTCATGCGGCAGAAAACAGGATGTTCAGGTCGACGACGGTCGAGATGCCCGCAACCTGACCCGAGGCGCTGTACTGCCACATGGCGATATCGCAGGGCGCCGTCGGCGTGGCGACGTCGTACTCGGCAAACCATACGGGGCGGTCGCCAAGCGCCGCGGCAAGCGCCCGCGCACCGCCGACCGTCCCGTCAAGATCGGCGAAGCGCGCCAGATCCGAGCGGTTCCCGTAGACCATGGTCGAATAGCCCGCTTCCTCGATCTCCTCGCAGAACGCCCGCGCGCACGCGACCAGCACGTCGCGTTCGACGCTGTTCGCGCGCCCCGCCTGCCCGTGCACCGGCTCGTGGTCGTAGGCGATGGGCATCTGGAGCGCCCTGCCGTCGAGGATACCGAGCACGAACCGCGCCTCCTCGCGCGCTTCCTCCTCCGTGACGGCCTGCGAGAAGAAATAGGCACCCGTATCGATCCCCGCGGCTTGTGCGCCGTCGATGTTCAGCGTCACGTACTCGTCCTCGTTGAGGGCGCCCTCGGTGTAGCCGCGGTAGCCGATGCGGACCATGGCGAAGTCGATGCCGTCGCCCGCGACCGCTCCCCAGTCGATCCAGCCCTGGTGGGAGGAGACGTCGATGCCCGCGCGCGAGGCGCCTTCGCCGTCGGCAAGCGACACCCTTCCGTTGCGCCATACCAGAGCGTCTGCGCCATATGCTGCGGTGTACGCTTCGGACTCATCCGGGGTCCCGACATCGGGCGACCCGGCGCAGCCGCGGACGAAGAGCACCGCGGCGATGAGGAGGGCAAGGAGGGCGGCGACCCCGATGACGGCAGGCACCGTGCCGCGCGTACGGGCGGATCTTCGGGACGGCGGGACGGCGCCGCCGCGGCGCGGGGTCAGCGTGGAAGGTGCGGCGCGATGGACGGCGGTCACGCGCGTGGACGTGCGCGCGCCGCGCGTGCCGGCAAGGCGCGCCGGGGATGCCGAGCGGCGG
>CASFIQ010000062.1 GCA_949294785.1 uncultured Collinsella sp. | reverse complement strand
AAAGGAACGGCGTATATACACTTGAACTTCTTGTGGCGCGGAACGACGGGAATAAGATAGACGTACAGTTCACTCCAGGAAAAGACGTTCACATCGATAACCGGTGATTCCTTGTCCCAAGTCGAAATTTCAAAGGTCAAGACGGCATTCAACAGCCACGACGGGTCGCGGCACGAGATACGCTTCTCCTGGCAACCGGATAGCGCGCACATGGGGCTCTGCTTGTACGTCGACACGACGCTCGTAGCGGTCCTTCCCAACGGATTCAGAGGGTAGGTGGCTATAGAGATATCCACGTGCTCCACGCCGCGGGGTCCCCTTGAAGCGTGCGGAAGAAAGCGAGCCGCGCCCGGCTGTCGAACAGCAGTTGGATCATGATGTCGTCGTTGACGGCGAACACCACCACGATCAACCATGTGCCCGCATCTGCCGGCCTGCCTGCCAGGTTGTTGACCATGTAGACGCCGGTACTTGTGAGGTCATTTGCGTTGGCGTCACCGGTGATATACCGTCTGACGAATATCTGGGACAAGGAATCACCGGTTATCGATGTGAACGTCTTTTCCTGGAGTGAACTGTACGTCTATCTTATTCCCGTCGTTCCGCGCCACAAGAAGTTCAAGTGTATATACGCCGTTCCTTTCCTGCGTATAAAATTCGACCGACTGAACCGTCGAAGCAAAATGAAACTTGCCGTTCAATTGGGACAAGGAAAACTACTCCGGCACGATCGCCGCCTCGTAGGCGTCGCATGCCCGCCCCACCACCGTCCGGAACGACTGCAGGTAGTGCTTGACGCACATGTCAACGCACGTGTGCCCGAGCGCCACGGAGACGTCATCCAGCGCCGCCCCGCCCTCAAGGGCTATCGTCGCCCATGAGTGCCTGAGGCACGTCATCGGCACCCACGGCAGCGAGAAACGCCTGCAGAAGCGCTTGAACCTCCCCGCTATCTGGTGCGGCGCGAGGTCCCCGCGCAGCCTCCCCGAGCGCAGCGTCCCGCGCAGCTGCCGGAGCCTCGCGAGCGCCCACCTGGGCACGCGGAGCCAACGGTCCGAGAGCTTGGTCTTGGTCGCGTACTCGACGATCTTGCCGCCGACCCAGTGCGCGCCCCTCTGGACGTGCACCCATCCGCGGCGCCAGTCGAAGTCCGACCAGTCCAGGCCGCACGCCTCGCTCCTGCGCAGCCCGAGCGCCGCCTCGCAGAGCACGACGGCCTCCCACGCCTGCCCGGCGATGCCGCCGAGCGTCGCCGCCTCCTGTTTGGCGTCCAGGACCTCGCGCCTCACGATGGGCCGCTCGGGCAGCTCGATGCCCTGCGTCACGTCCCATATGCGCAGCTTGTACCTTCTGATGCTCCACCGGTATGCCTGCCGGAAGGTCTTGAACGCCTTGATGGCCGCCCCGTAGGTGGTGATGGAGTCCACCCAGTCCTGCAGCTCCTCGTGGGTGATCTCCTCCAGCTCCCGCTCGCCCCACGCCGGCAGCACGTGGTGGCGGAAGGCGCTCACGTACCCCTCGATCGTGTTGCCGCGGAGGCGCTTGTGCTTCTCGGTCATGTAGGCCATCGCCGCGTCGTACATCCTCATCCCAATCTCCAATCTCGTGAAAATCCCGGGCCGTCCTCCGCCCGTAACCGCTGGATACCCGTCTGGGATTTACGGGGGAACCCTCGCGCACCATCCGTCGCTAGAAGGCGGGTTAACGGCGACGAGAGGAGGTGCGACATGCAACCAATCCCCTTCCTCATCGAGTTCACCGAACCGGAGCTGTGGTTCATCGGCCTCGTCCTGGTCCTCGAGGTCTTCGACATCGTGACCGGCTGGATCCAGGCGGCGGTGAACCAGACGTTCTCCAGCACGAAGATGCGCGAGGGACTGTGGCACAAGATGGTCCTCATCCTGATCGTCTGCCTCGCCATCGTCCTCCAGGGATTCACGTCGCACATCGGCGACACCGGCTGGTCGATGCCCCTCATCTACCCCGTGTGCGCCTACATCGCCGTCATGGAGGTCGCTTCCATCCTCGAGAACGTCAAGAGCGCCTACCCGGACATCGCGGACTCGCCGCTCTTCAAGCTCTTCGACAACGCGAACAAGACACAGGAGGACACCAAATGAGCGATACCACCGACGATCGCCTCGGCTACGGCCAGATGACCGACGAGGCGGAAGCCGAGACCACCGACGGCCGCGGCGAGGACGAGCCGGAGGGGGAGTGACGCCATGACCTTCTCTGGCCTCATCTGCAAGCAGATCATCGCCTACTCCGGGAACTACGGCTCCCGCGGGGGCGCCCGCGTCTGCAAGTTCACTCCGCACCACATGGCGGGCAACCTCTCCATCGAGCAGTGCGGCGAGCTGTTCCAGCGCCCCGGGCGCTACGCGTCGGCGACCTACCTCATCGGCACCGACGGCCGCACCGCGGGCAACGTGCCCGAGGAGTACCGGCCCTACACCAGCTCCAGCTACGCCAACGACCGCCAGGCGATCACCGTCGAGGTCGCGAACGCCTCCGGCGCCCCCGGCTGGACCATCTCCCAGGCGGCATGGGACGCCCTCGTCAACCTCGCGGTCGACGTCTGCCGCCGATACGGGTTCCGGCTCGACTACAGCGGCTCCCCGTCCGGCAGCCTCACCGAGCACCGCATGTTCTCCGCGACGGCGTGCCCCGGCCCGTGGCTCCACGACCAGCTCGACGAGCTCGAGACCCAGGTGAACGCCATCCTCGACGGGCAGCAGTCCGCACCGACCGTCCCCCAGGGAGGAGGCGTCGTGGTTTCCGCGTACTCCGACGCGCTCGGCTACCACGCGTGGTTCGGCCCGAAGTGCGCGACCATGCTCCAGAGGCAGCTCGGCACCGTGCAGGACGGCGTCATCTCCGGCCAGCCCGACGCCAACTCCGGCTACTTCTGGGCAGTCAGCGGCGGCGTGGTCTTCACGGCCGGAGACGCCGTGGGCTCCGACGCCGTGCTCGCGCTCCAGCGCAAGCTCAAGGCCGCGGGCTACGACCCGAACGGCCTCGACCGCTGGTACGGCGCGGGATGCATCTCCGCGCATCAGCGCCTCCTCCGCGACAAGGGCTACTACAAGGGCGACATCGACGGCTTCCACGGCCACCAGACCAACGAGGCCATGTGCGACGCCCTCCTCGACGGCCTGTACTCGCGGGCATGGTAGCGTCCGCGATCGCGAGGGCCCTCCTCATGGGGGTCCTTGCGGCCTCCTCCCCGTCCCTCGCGACCGTCCTCGACTCCCCGGCGCGCGTCGCCGGGGACTCTCTGCAGCTCCCCGAGCACCCCGCCGGGTGCGAGGTCGTGGCGCTGCAGAACGCGCTCGAGGGCTTCGGCGTCGAACGGACCTTCGACGAGGTGTTCGCCCTGTTCGACCGGTCCACATGGGACTTCGCGACGTCCTGGTGGGGTGACCCCGACTCGGTCGGCGCCGCGTACCCCCCGGCGGTCGAGGAGGCGGCGAACCGGGCGCTCGAGGGCACCGGGAGGACCGCCCGCGACGCCACGGGCATCGGTACCGACGAGCTCTCCCGTGAGCTCTCGGGGGGAGCCATCGCCGTCGTGTGGTTCACCACCGACTACGCGGCTCCGCGATGGTCGGACTGGTGGTGCGGCGGGTACCGCATGTACTCCAACGAGCACGCGATCACCATCGACGAGATCGCCGGGGGCAACGTCTACGGCTCCGACCCGCTCAGGGGAAGGGTCGCCATGGCGCTCCCGGCGTTCGAGGAGACCTGGCGGGCATGCGGCGGCATGGCCGTCCTCATATCCTGAAAGGAGCCTGGAATGGCAGAAGCGACCATCATGAACGCCCACATCGAGACCGATGCGGGCCCGGACACCCAGCACACCGTGCGCCTGCACATCGACAACCCCGACGCGCTCGGCGGGGGCGGGGAGCAGTACGAGCTGCCCACCGCCGACGTGAGCACCCTCGGCGGCGTGAAGGTGAGTGTGGCGAACCTCGGCGGCATGAACGCCGTGGACACCTACATCAACGACGGCGTCGTCAAGGGCCGCGTGCCCAACGCCGGCGCCTCGACCCCCGGTCTCGTGAAGCAGGCAGAGGCTATCGCGGACCTCTCCGCGGCACCCACCCAGGAGGACTTCAACGGCCTCCTCGCCAAGCTCCGCGCGTGCGGCGTCCTGGCGTCCTAGATCGGACGGCCCCCTGCCACGGCAGGGGGCTTTTCCTTGTCCCAACGGTGTCCCTAGCTCGCGAGCGACATGGTTTCCGTGAGCGACGTGATTGAATAACCGCTGGTATTTGAGCATCATGGTTGTCATGGTCGAATATCGAATTAAGATGTCGTTAAAACCGAGGGTCCGCAGGTGGGGAAGGTCGTCGTCTTGCGGCGCCCGGGCTCCGTCTCCTTCATGCCGCGCTATACTTCTCGCAAACGCGCAGGCGCGGCGCGCGCAGGCGCGGCGCGCGAAGCCCTCGGCGAGCGCCCTCTCGAGAGCGGGGGCATCGGGCGACGGAAGGGGGAGGACGAGGTGGCTGGCGAGCACGGCGACATGGCGAGACGGGTGCCGTCCGCCCGTACCCGTGAAGCCATCGCGCACGTCGCCGTGACCTGCCTCATGCTCGCGGTCTCGACGGCGATCGGGGTCGGCTTTCGCCAGATGGGCTTCGCCGATGCGAGCATCATCTCCCTCTACATCCTGACGACGCTGCTCGTCGCCGTGTCGACCACCGGTCGCGCGTGCACCCTGCTGTCATCGATCGCCTCCGTGGTGCTTTACAACTTCTACTTCGTGGCGCCCATCTACACCTTGGAATCGCTTGATAAGAGCTATCTCGTCACCTTCGCGATCATGTTCGTCGCCGCGGTGGTCGCCTCGGAGCTCACGCGCAACATCGCCCAGAACGCCCGCCGCGCCGCCGATGCCGCCGCCGTCGCGCGAAACGAGCAGATGAGGGCAAACCTGCTGCGCTCGCTGGGACACGACCTGCGCACCCCTATCACCGCCATCGCGGGGTCGGCGGCGATCCTCGCCGACGAGGACGGCCGCCTCGCGCCCGAGAAGCGCTCCGAGCTCGCCCGGGCGATCGCGCGCGATGCCCGCTGGCTCGGCGACATGGTGGAGAACGTGCTCACCGTCACGCGCATCGAGGACGGGACTCTCTCGCTCAACCTTGCGGTCGAGCTCGTGGACGAGGTGCTCGCGGCCGCGGTGGAGCACGTGGCGCAAGACGGCTGCCACCGGATTCGGATCGAGCCGTCGCGCGAGTACCTCTTCGCGCGCATGGACGTGAACCTGGTCATCCAGCTGATCGTGAACCTCGTCTCCAATGCGCTCAAGTACACCCCGGCGGACTCGACGGTCACGCTCTCCGCGCGGCGCGCGGGCGATTTCGTGGCGATCACCGTCGCCGACGACGGCCCCGGTGTGCCGGATGCCGACAAACCGCATATCTTCGACCGCTTCTACCGCGGCGACCAGGCTTCACCCGTTGACGCGCGCCGGGGCTTCGGGTTGGGGCTCGCGCTCTGCCGCTCCATCGCCGAGGCCCACGGCGGCACCATCGAGGTCGCCGACCGGGCGCCCCATGGCGCCGCGTTCACCTTCACCCTTCCCGCCGAGGAGGTCACGATCCATGAGTAAGAACCCGTCTGCTCAGCTCATCCTGGTGGTCGAGGACGACGCCGCGGTGCGCAACCTCATCACCTGCGCGCTCGAGATGCACGACTACCGCTTCGAGGTCGCCTGCGACGGCGAGAACGCCGTGCTGGACGCCGCCTCGCGCAATCCCGACCTCATCCTGCTGGATCTGGGTCTACCCGATATCGACGGCGTGCGCGTGATCGAGAAGGTGCGCGCCTGGTCGACCGTCCCCATCATCGTGATCTCGGCGCGCACCGAGGACGCCGACAAGATCGGCGCGCTCGATGCGGGCGCGGACGACTACCTCACGAAGCCGTTCTCGGTGGACGAGCTCCTCGCCCGCGTGCGCGCCGGGCTTCGCCGCGCGGGGATGGCGGCGGAGGGGCCCGAGGCGAGCGTCTTCGAGAACGGCCCCCTGAAGATCGACTATGCCGCCGGGTGCGCCTACCTCGACGGGGAGGAGCTGCATCTTACCCCCATCGAGTACAAGATCTTGGTGCTGCTCGCGCGCAACGTCGGCAAGGTGCTCACCCATACGTTCATCACCCAGCGCATCTGGGGGACCTCGTGGGATTCCGATATCGCGAGCCTCCGCGTGTTCATGGCGACGCTGCGCAAGAAGATCGAGCGCGACCCGGCGCATCCGCTGCTCATCAAGACAAGCGTGGGTGTGGGCTACCGCATGCAGCGCGTGTAGGCGCGCGGCATCTTGCCCCACCGCATCCGGCGGCGCCGGCGTCCGGTCGCGTTGCGAGCCGCCTCGACCCGCCGCATGGCGGGCGTGCCGGCGCCGTGCTAAGCTTGTCGGTTGAAAAGATGCGAGCACGTTTCCGGAGGGGTCCCATGCGCACCGACGACTTTGACTACGAGCTTCCCGAAGAGCTGATCGCCCAGGCGCCTGCTGAGCCCCGCGATGCGTGCCGTCTTCTGGTCCTGCATCGCGGTGAGCCGCTTGCGACCACCGGTGAGGTCGTGCCGCTGGAGCACGGCGGTTCGGTCGAGCATCGCCGCTTCTACGACATCATCGACTATCTGGAGCCCGGTGACCTGGTGGTCGCCAACGAGACGCGCGTCATGCCCGCCCGCCTGGTGGGGCGCAAGGCAATCACCGGCGGCATGGCGGAGACGCTCCTGCTTTCGCGCCGCGAGGACGTGGACCCGATGGGGCACGTCTGGGAGTGCCTGGTGAACCCCGGCAAGCGCCTCAAGCCGGGTGCCCGGATCGAGTACCGTGCCGGTGGGGCGCATGCACCCGAGACGTCGCCCGTGGTGCTTACGGCGGAGGTGCTCGACTTCGTGCCGGACAGCCGCGGCGGGCGCCTCGTGCGGTTCGAGCCGCAGGGCGCCGCCGCCGACGGCAGCCCCCGTACGCTCGACGAGGCCGTGCATGCCGCCGGGCATGTTCCGCTGCCGCCCTACATCACCGATTACGAGGGCGATCCGGAGAAGTACCAAACGGTGTACGCCATGCGCGAGGAGCATTCCGCGGCCGCCCCGACGGCGGGTCTCCATTTCACGCCCGAGCTCATCGAGCGCATCCGCGCCAAGGGCGTCCAATGGGCGACGGTGGAGCTCGAGGTGGGTATCGACACCTTCCGCCTGGTGGAGGAGGACGACCCCACCCAGCATGTCATGCACACCGAGCGCTACCACGTGCCGCAGTCGGTCGTCGACGCGGTCCATGCCACCAAGGCGGCGGGGCACCGGGTGATCGCCGTGGGGACCACCGCGGTGCGCTCGCTGGAGAGCGCCTGGGAGGGTTCCGCACCGGTTGCCGAGCCCGCTGTCTGCGCGCGCCGGTTCGAGGACCGCGCCGATTCCGCCCGTGTGGCGGGTGCAGGCGATATCGTCGCGCGCGAGAACGCGATCACGAACCTCTATCTCATGCCCGGCTCGACCTACCATGTGGTCGATGCCCTCATCACCAACTTCCATGTGCCGCGCTCCACGCTCATGATGCTCGTTTCGGCGCTCGCCACGCGCGAGCAGATCATGGACGCCTACGCCGCGGCGGTGTCCGAGCGCTACCGCTTCTTCTCGTTCGGGGACGCGATGTTCATCGAGTAGGGGAATACGGGGCCGCGCCGGGCATGTCCCGGCGCGTGCGATGCCCGTCGAGGCCGCGACGCGCGCGGCACATGGTCCCGATCGCGGCGGCATGCCGTCCGCCCGGCGATTTCGACCGTCTGCCGGTAGCTGAAGCCGATTTTGCCCGCGGCGCGCATAGAAGCGCTGCGGGCGGGCACAAAAAGAATGTACCGAAAACGTCGCGACGTCACAGCGACCGGAGAGGGAGGCGAGTCCAATGGGCAAAGACGAGATAGCAGCCAGCGGGCGCGCCACCTGCGAGACCGAGGTCTAGAGTTTCGAGGGTGCTTGTAGGCGGCCCGACGTTTACCCGACGTGAGACAGGGTGCGACCGATGACGTGGTCGCAGGGCAGCCCGCATGGCAGGAATACCGGATCTGCTCCCACGGTAGAGGAGTCGAGGGGATTCCAAAGTACAGTTGAACGCCCGAGGGGCGGCACCGCAAAGCGAGGTGCCGCCCCTCCTCGTGTGCGTCTGCCGCTGTGTTAACAATTGAGCATCGAGGTCGCACGCGCCCGCTGCGGTCGCACGCTCCCATATCCTACTTACCTACTTACCTTCGCGCGGGGTACCGTCGGCATCCATCGTCGGGGCGTCTGTTCGCGAGTCGCGAACCGCCCGGCGCCCCACCGGCGAGCCGCATCCGCGCCCATGTCGTCGCACCACGAAGGGGGAGCCCATGTCGATGCAGTTCAAAAGGCTTTTGCCCATCCCGAAGGACATCCGCGAGGAGATGCCGCTCTCCGCGAAGATGACGGAGCGCAAGGCCGCGTTCGACGCCGAGGTCGCCTCCGTGCTTACCGGCGACGACGATCGGCGCCTGGTCATCATCGGCCCGTGCTCGGCCGATCGCGAGGATTCGGTTCTGGAGTACGCGACGCGCCTCGCCGGCCTTGCCGAGCGCGTGCGCGACAAGCTCGTTATCATCCCGCGCGTCTACACCAACAAGCCGCGCACCAAGGGCACGGGCTACAAGGGCCTGCTCCACAACCCCGACCCCGAGGGTCCCTCCGACCTGCTGGGCGGCGTCAAGGCCATCCGCCACATGCATCTGCGCGTGGTGGAGGAGACCGGTATGTTCACCGCCGACGAGATGCTCTATCCGTCGAACTACCAGTATCTGATCGACCTTCTGGCCTACATCGCGGTGGGCGCCCGCTCCGTCGAGAACCAGGAGCATAGGCTCGTCGCATCGGGCGTGACCATGCCCGTGGGCATGAAGAACCCCACCGGCGGCTCGACCGACGTGATGCTCAACTCCATCTTCGCCGCGCAGCAGCCGCAGACGTTCCTGTTCCGCAACTGGGAGGTCGAGACCTCGGGCAACCCGCTCGCGCATGCGGTGCTGCGCGGCTACATCGGCGAGGACGGGCTCAACTACCCGAACTACCACTACGAGTACCTCGAGCGCCTGGCGGCGAAGTACACCGAGGACGATTTCCAGAATCCGGCGGTCATCATCGACTGCAACCATGACAACTCGGGCAAGCGCCCGCTCGAGCAGGTCCGCATCGCCAAGGAGGTGCTCGACTCCTGCCGCCGCTCGCCCGCGATCGGGGGCATGGTTCGGGGCTTCATGGTCGAGAGCTACCTGGAGGACGGCAGCCAGCCCCTTGACGGGGGCGTGTGGGGCAAGTCGATCACCGACCCGTGCCTGGGCTGGGAGAAGACCGAGCGCCTGGTGCTCGAGATCGCCGAGCGCTGCTAGCGCGGAAGGCGCTCCTGCCGATGGGGCATCGTATCTGCGATCGATAGAACAGCTCCGCCTAGACACTCAGCACAAATGCTCCGCCTAAAGGACGAAGATCAGCACCAGGATGAGCAGCACGACCACGATGAGCGCGGCGATGACGGCGCCGAAGCGCAGCCGCGACCCGCGGGTGCGCTCGCGGACGTCGCGCTCGGTCGCGGCGAGCTGATCGACCTCGGCTTGCGTCTCGCCGCGCTCCGCGCGGTCCGCCTCGAGGCGGTCGGCAATCGTCTGTGTGACCTCGGGATGCGCATGAATGTCCTCGGCCTCGTCGATGATCAGCTGCGCCTCCTCGGCCTCGTCGCGCGCGGCCTGCTCGGCCTTCTCCTGCTCGCGACGCGCCTTTTCCTTGTCCGAGATCTGGGACTTGAGGTTGCGCTGCCGTTCGGAGGCGTCTTTCTTCGCCGCCTGGTAGGCGTCGCGTGCCTGGTCCGCCGCACTCGAGACATCGTTGAAGGATTTCCGGGCGGCGTCGATCGGCTTCTCGTTGTCCGCGACCGCCTGCCGCGCTGCCTCGAGCGCCCGATCGAGCTCGGCGGTGAGCTCGGGTAGGCGCATCTGGGCTTGGCGCAGCTCGTCGGTGGCGTTCGAGATCTCCTCCTCGAGCTCTTGGGCGCGCACGCTGTAGGTCGCCGAGTTCGCCGACGGGTTGCGTTGGACCTCGGTGAACTCCGCCTTCAGCGCCTCGAGGCGCGTGTTTGCGGTGGTGACGGCGGCCTCGGCGGCGGCAACGCCCTGGGCGCGGTCCCCTTCCGCCTTGCTGAGCGCCTGGCGCGCGTCCTCCAGCCGGCGCTGCAGGCGCGCACCCTGCTCGCGTGCCGAGCCCTCCTGTGCCTCGGCGGACTCGAGCGCCGCCTTCAAGCGCTTCTCCGTCTGGGCGTCGGCGTCCTTCATCTGCTTGAGCTGCCCTTTCAGCGTCTCGATCTCGTTGGTGATGGCGTCTTGCTGAGCCTTCGCATCGGTGGCGCGCTGCTCGGCGGCCTTTTTGCGGGCGGTCTCGTCGGCGACGATCCGGTCGTAGTTCTCCTCGACGTCGCGCCGATGCGAAAGCTCAGCCTCGGCGTCGGCAATCGTGCGGTCGAGCCCCTCGAGGCGCTCGCGCGCCTCCGCATGCGCGCGGCGCGCGGCGCTCATCTCGCGCACGGCGCCCACGCCTTCTTGGAAGAAGGCCCGCGCCGCGTTCGCCGCCTCGGCGACGCCGTCGGCGCGATCGTCAGGGGAATCCGCGCCTTCCGCCGGCTCGGCAAGGTTGCTCGCCCCGATGGTCTCGAGGTCGGCCCCGGTGCCATCGCTCACGGATGCGAGCGCTCCGTCGAGCGTGCGCTCCCGCGCGTTCGCGAGGAACGCGGGGACGGTCGCCGGCGCGGGGGCGGACTCGGGGCGGGGGGCCTGCTCGCTCTCGGGAGCCGGTCCGTCCTCAGAGGAGGCGGGCTCGCTTGCGTCGAGGGCGCCGGCGCCCCCGTCGGTCGAGGCGAGGTCCTCTTCGATCTCGGCGTCGAGCGCCTCCTCGGCAAACGTCTCGAGGT
>CASFIQ010000061.1 GCA_949294785.1 uncultured Collinsella sp. | reverse complement strand
CGACGAGGTGATGGACGCCGCCAACGAGAAGTACGTGGTGATGGGAGAGGCTGCGCACCTGCAGGCCGACGAGCTGGCGCTGGCCATCAACGAGCAGCTGCGCCGCGCGATGGACGCGGGAGACACGGCCGGCCCGGAGGCGCGCAAGCTCGTGGCGATGCACAGCCACTGGCTGCGCATGTACTGGCCGGACGGACTCTACACGCCCGAGGCGCACAAGGCCCTGGCCGAGGGTTACGTGTCCGATGAGCGGTTCCGCGCCTACTACGAGAACGTGGTCCCGGGCGCCGCGCAGTTCCTGCGTGACGCGATTCACGCGTGTGCGTGACCTTGAGGCGATTGCGGAATTATCAGACGGTTTGTATGCACACGCTGCGCTCCTCAGAAGGAGTCGATGGCTCGCTTGTTCTGGGCTATCTGGCGTAGTCGCCATCAATTTGCGCTATTCTCGTTAGACTCATCTGTCCTGCTACATCACGCTGTTTTTTTCAGGTTTGCCAGCAGGGTTCAGCGCCATGCGCAGGGCGGATACCAGTTTGGTCATCAGCTGAACGAGCTGGAGCTGCTCGGCAGGGCTCAGCATGGTGAGAGCGCGATGCTCCTCGCGCATGAGCGGTTCTACGACGTTGTCGATGAGCCCTTGGCCTGGCTTTGCGACTACGATTTCCTTGTCGTGCCTGCCTCCCTCGAGCGGTTTGAGGTGTACGTAGCCCTGCCGCTCAAGTGCCTTTAGTGCGTAGTTCATGGTTTGAGGAGATGTATGCCACGCATCGCACAGTCTTCGCTGAGTTGGTCGCCCGTTTTGCGCGCGGAGAGAGTAGAGAAGCCATAGCATCGAGTCTGATAGCCCATGCTGCTTCGCATATCCGTGGTAGATTTCGTTGAGCTCCAGATATAGCTGATCCATTTTGGCATTCAGCGGCAATTCTGGCTCGGACATGGTCACCTCGTAGAATTCTGTGATTACCTATCCGAATGAATATTGTAATTCGAATCTGGATATTATGAGAGTGTCATATATCCAGTTTCGTATTTTAAAACGTTTTCAAAGTTCTTTGCTGTTAGGGGCGGTGCTTCATGAGGGGCAACATGAGCAGGAGGGAATTCTCAAAACGTTTGGGCATGGTACTTGGCGGCTTGGTCGTCGCAATCGCAGGGGTTCCGCTGCTGGTGCTCCCCGGTTCCGGGCTTGCGCTCATCCTTCTGGGTATTGGCCTGGTAGGGGAGGGCGCTGGGTTCGATATGCGAGCGTTGCTCAGGAAGGCTACGGCTAAGCTTTTGCGCAATGCGAAGCCGGGCGTTCAACCGCGGTCGTCTTCAGACGGATGGGAGGGGCGACGAGCAGACCGTTCTGATGCATGACGTAGACGGGTAGCCCAGCAGGCAGATGACGCTTCTTGATTCGCCTCTTGTAGATGTAGGCGGCTGCGATCGCGACTGTCCGCGCTATGCGGAGATCAACGCCATGACTCCCACGGTGGAGAAGCGGCGCTACCTCGAGCGCGACGTGCGCCGTTGCCGGTAGGGCCATGAGCCCGGGATGAGAGCCGGAATCTGGAAAACGTGCTCGATACCTTAATGGGGCCTATCGCGCGAGCGCGCGTAGCGCATCGGCCGCAGCCTGTGACGTGAGGTAGAGCTTGAGCCCGATGGGGCTCGCCTCGAGGCCCACGATGGGAGATTCCCCATAGGTGGTGACCTCGAGACTAAAGCCCTTACGGAATCGTTAGGAAGATGTAAGTCGCATCGATGGAAGCCTCCTGAATACCTGCGGAGAATGGTATGAGAATGGGCTCGTGCTGCTGAGAGGGGTGAGTTATCCGCCCGAGGCTTTGCGCGCGAGCTGCCGAGTCCGAATCGTCGGAGGTCTTCATGCTTTTCAAGCTCGCTCTGGGCAACGTGCGACGCAGCGCGCACGATTTCTCGATCTACTTCTTAACGCTCGCGTTCGCCGCGTGCCTTCTGTACTCGTTTCTCGCTTCTACCGATTATTTGCTCGCGCTCGAGCTCTCGCCCGACCAACGCGCGGCATACGCCCAGGCGGGCGGCGTGCTCCAGGCCTTCGCCGTCTTCATCGACGTAATCTTCTGCTTTCTTCTAGGGTACGCCAACGCCTTTTTGCTCAGGAGGCGCAAGCGCGAATTCGGAATCTACCTGCTCTTGGGGATGGGGAGGCTCCGGGTGGCGCTGGTGCTTATGGCCGAGTGCGCGGTGGCGGGTGCGGCGTCCCTTGCCTGCGGTCTTGTGATGGGGTGGATCCTTTCGCCTGCGTTTTCCCTGGTGGCGGCATTTGTGTTCGGTGTCCCCTGGAGGCCGGTGATCGTGTTCTCGGCTTCCGCCGTCGCGCAGTGCACCTGCTCGTTTGTTGCAATCAGCGCCGTTGCCGCGGCTGCCGCGGTGCGCGGGGTTTCGAAGCGCCCGCTCGTCGAGCTCATGCGCTTCTCCGCTACACCGGAGCGCAGGAGGTTCGCCGGCGGCATGGCGTTGCGCGCTCAGAAGTTCGCCGCCGTGATGCTCTTGGCGCTTGTATGGGGGACGTGCCTGTTCAGCCCTGGCTACTTCATCGTTTTCATCATTCCCATGGGCTTCGTGGCACTGTTCGGTTCGTATTTCCTCATCCGTGTTCTCGCGGTGCGTGTGCCCGCGCGGCTTCGTGCGCATACGGAACGCTATTGGGCGGGTCTTACGCCCTTCACGGTGCGCCAGCTCGAGGCGCGTGCCGAGACGGGCGCCATGGCGATGGCGGCCGAGTGCGTGCTGCTCGCGGCGTCGCTGTGCATGACGGTCGCAGGGCTCGCCTTCAGCGTAGGCATGCGCATGGGTGAGCTGGTGGAGGGTGCGGAGACGCTTCTGCCCATCGCGTACGCCTGCGTATTCTACGGCGCGGCCTTCCTCATCGCGGCGGCCGCGGTGCTCGCCCTGCAGCAGCTGGCGCGCGCTGCCGACGACGTGTCCGCGTACCGTACGCTTGCGGTGCTGGGGGTCTCGCGGGGCATGAGCCGCGCTTCCGTTCGAGCTCAAATCGGCGTTGCTTTCGCGATGCCGACGGTGCTCGCCCTTATTCACTGCCTGTTCGGATTCGTTCTCATCGGCATGATCGCCATCATGATGGAAGCCGATGGGTTCTTTCTATTCGCCAGCGGAGCCGTGGGGCTGACGCTCGGCATCCTCGGTGTCTACTACCTGCTGACGGTTCGCGTCGCCTCCACTGCCCTCATCTGGCACAGCGGGCGCGGTGGTGTTCAATGATTTGAGGTGCTCGCATATCACAAGGAATCGCCGCGCATTGACATTGCGGTAGGGCCCTACCCCAAGTGCTGGGCGCACCATGTGATCGTCGCGGCTCCCGAGGGCATCGACGACGAGCTTTTGGGCTGGATCGAGGAGTCCCATCAGTTCTCGCTCGCTAAACACCGTGGGAAAGGCGTGGGGTTAAACGCGTAGCTCATCTGAACATCGGGCGCACCGCTAACTTGCGCCAACCTTCATATTCGCGCATATTGCCATGACGTTCGGCACATGGCTCGCTACGCCGGAGAAGAAATTACTGAATAATAGCGAACAGATGTTCTTATTCTATGGTATAATCAACACAAGGTACGGGGACGAGCAAGAGCCGGCACGGAGGCCCCCAATGGTACGTGTCGGCGGGTATGCCAGATAAGGCACCAAGAGGCTGGCTGCACTGGTTCGACCTCGGGTGGAGTAGCGCTCCCGCTTCCCGGCGCCCGTTAATGCTGGGGCTCACAAGTCGATTGATTTGAAAGCCGATCTGTGAAGCGGAGGACGCGCTATGGCTATGCAAGCTATCAACAACCAAAATAATATGAACGATATCGTCAACGATTGCTCTTCAGATGAACAACGAATCGTGTTGTTTGAATCGGAAGATGGACAGGTTGAGCTCTCCGTCAACATGGAGGAGGAGACCGTTTGGCTCACGCAGGCTCAGATGGCAGAGCTGTTTGAGCGCACGCAGCCTGTTATT
>CASFIQ010000060.1 GCA_949294785.1 uncultured Collinsella sp. | reverse complement strand
TTCGGCGTCACGGCCCGCTACGACCTGCGCGAGGAGTTCCCCGCGCTCACGCTTCGCCGCACCGCGCTCAGATCCGCCATGGACGAGATCTTGTGGATCTACCAGAAGAAGTCGAACAACATCCACGACCTCAACAGCCATATCTGGGACGAGTGGGCGGACGAGACCGGCTCGATCGGCAAGGCCTACGGCTACCAGATCGCGCAGAAGAGCCATTATCCGGAGGGCGATTTCGACCAGATGGACCGCGTGCTCTACGATCTGGCCCACACGCCGTTCTCGCGCCGCATCATGACCAACATGTACACCTTCGCCGACCTCTCCGAGATGCACCTGTACCCCTGCGCCTACAGCGTGACCTACAACGTGACGCATGCGGAGGGGGACGAGAAGCCGACCCTCAACATGTGCCTCATGCAGCGCAGCCAGGATATCCTCGCGGCGAACAACTGGAACGTCTGCCAGTACGCGATCCTGCTCATGATGGTCGCGCAGTCGGTGGGCATGGTCGCCGGCGAGCTTCTGCACGTGATCGTGGACGCGCATATCTACGACCGTCACGTGCCGATCATCCGCGAGCTCATCGAGCGCCCGCAGTATCCGGCGCCGAGGGTATCGCTCAACCCCGATGTCACCGACTTCTACGCGTTCACCACCGATGATCTCATCGTGGAGGGCTACGAGCACGGGCCGCAGGTGAGAAACATCCCGATCGCGGTGTAGCCGCTCAATACGGCGACAGACCATAGACGTGATTCAAGGAGAAACATGACTGGTATCATGCCGAATCTGGCAGCGATCGTGGCGGTATGCGACGACTGGGGCATCGGCCGCGCGGGCGACATGGTGGTTGCGAACCGCGAGGACATGCGCCATTTCGTGCGCGAGACCACCGGGCACGCCGTCATCATGGGCCGAAAGACCCTCGAGAGCTTCCCCGGTGGCCGGCCCCTCAAGAACCGCCGCAACATCGTGCTCACGCGCGACCCTTCGTTCTCCCGTGAGGGCTGCGAGGTTGTCCACAGCGTGGAGGATGCGCTCGCCGCCGTTGCGGGCGAGGAGCTCGCGTGGGTGGTGGGCGGTGCCGAGGTGTACCGCCAGCTGCTGCCCTTCTGCGCGCTCGCCGTCGTGACGCGCAACCATGTGGTGCGCCCCGCCGATGCGTTCTTCCCCGACCTCGATGCCGACCCGGCATGGTCGCTCGTCGAGGTGTCCGGCGCCGCGGCGGTCCAGCCGGGTGACGGCGACGCGGGCGTGGAGTATGATTTCGCTACGTACGCACGGCAACCGGAGGGGGCGCGCACCCTATGAAGACCGTCATCCTGTATCGCTCGAAGCACCATGGCAACACCCTGAAGGTGGTCCAGGCGCTCGCGGACCATTTCGAGGACATCGATCTTATCGATATCGAGAAGCTTGGCAAGCACGAGATCCCCGACCTGTCCTCGTATCACCTGATCGGCCTTGCCTCAGGTATCTATTACGGCGAGTGCGACCGCGACCTCAAGCGCATCGCGCAGGAGGCGCTCCGGCCCGGCGACAAGTGCTTCGGTATCATGACCTACGGCGGCGCCGACAAGTGGCACGGCCGCGACCTGGACGGCATCTGCCGCATGCGCCAGGCGGACCTCCTCACGAGTTTCGGTTGCCCGGGATTCGATACCTGGGGTCCGTTCAAGATCGTGGGCGGCGTGCAGAAGGGCCACCCGGACGACGAGGACATCCAGCGCGCCATCGATTTCTACCAGAAGCTCCTGGACGATTACGGGGCGATCCTTGAGGACGATTGGAAGAAGCGCACCCGCCAGCGCGCCTGGGAGGCGGCGCATCCCGCGGGCGGCGTGGTGCAGCTCGTCAAGAACACGGTGAACTCCGTCAAGCGCCGCCGTGCGGGGAAGAGCACCTCCGAGCAGCGACCGTCCGCTCAGGACGCGTCCCCGGAGGATGTCCCTGCCGGTCCGGGCGACGAGGCCTGATGGGTGCGACCGTCATCTGCATCGACACGCTCGACGATCCGCGGCTCGACGCCTACACGCGCCTCACGGAACGCGAGCTGAGGTGTGTGCTCGAGCCCGAGAAGGGGATCTTCATCGCCGAGAGCGCGAAGGTGATCGAGCGCGCGCTCGCCGCCGGCATGGAGCCGGTGAGCATGCTGTTGGGGGAGCGCTGGCTCGACCAGATGGCCCCCCTCATCGATGGTATGGACGGGCACGTCCCCGTCTTCGTGGCACCCATGGAGCTCATGGAGCTCCTGACCGGCTTCAACGTGACCCGCGGGGCCCTTTGCGCTTGCCGCAGGCCGCGCCTGCCGGAGGCTCCTGACTTCCTTTCCGGGCTCGTGGCCGCGGCAGGGGAGCGCCCGGTGCGCGTGTGCGTGCTGGAGGGTATCGTCGACCACACCAACGTGGGCGCGATCTTCCGCTCCGCCGCGGCCCTCAACGTCGACGGCATCCTGGTGAGCCCCACCTGCTGCGATCCGCTGTACCGCCGTGCGGTGCGCGTCTCCATGGGGACGGTCTTCCAGGTGCCGTGGTGCCGGCTGGGAAAGAGCGCTCGCACGTGGCCGGATGACGGCATCTCCTGCCTGCACGACGCGGGCTTCACCTGCGCCGCCATGGCGCTCACCGACGACTCGGTCTCGCTCGACGACCCCGCCCTCGCGCGCATCGGGCACCTCGCCCTCTTCATGGGGACGGAAGGGTCGGGCCTCGCTCCCGCCACGATCGAGGGTGCCGACCTTGCGGTTCGCATCCCCATGGCGCACGGCGTGGATTCCCTCAACGTGGCCGCCGCCTCCGCCGTCGCCTTCTGGCAGCTTTGCCCCCATGTCTCGAACGGGTATCATTATCAACCGGGCATCTACTCCTGAGGCCTGCCCCTGGAGTCAAATTGATGACGGGCGCGCACTTGCTGCATAGGTGCGGCCGTCTTGGGTATCTTGAATGCGATACCGTTTCGAGGATTCGGAGTTCCCCCTATGGAGATGGACGACAACAAGCGGCGTCGGAGCATGATCATCTACGTGCTCATCGCGATCGTGGTCTACCTGGTGCTCAACACCTTCCTGTTCCCCAACATGCGCACGGGTCAGGTCCAGATCACGGATGTGAGCTACACGCAGCTGCTGGACGACCTGGAGGAGAAGAAGGTCGACAAGGTCCAGTACACCACCAACGATGCGAGCGTGCTCTACACGCTCAAGGGGGATGACGAGGGCAAGGCCTATCAGACCACGGCGATGCCCACCGATGCCGACCTCACTAACCGCATCCAGGACGCCGGCGCCACGCTCGACGTGGTGGTCCCCGACGAGGACTCCGGCCTCATGATGTACTACCTGCTGACCTTCATCCTGCCGATCGCGGTGTTCTTCCTCTTCGGATGGTGGCTCAACCGCCGCATGAAGAAGGCCATGGGCGATGACGGCCCCAGCATGAACTTCGGCGGGGGCTTCGGCGGCATGGGCGGGGGCGGTCTCGGCAAGAGCGGCGCCCGCATCGTCGCCAGCAAGGACGTGGGCGTGACCTTCAAAGACGTCGCCGGCCAGGAGGAGGCGAAGGAGTCCCTGAAGGAGGTCGTCGACTTCCTGGAGAACCCCAAGCGCTACGAGGAGATCGGCGCGCGCCTGCCGAGGGGCGCGCTGCTCGTCGGCCCTCCGGGCACGGGCAAGACGCTTCTGGCCAAGGCCGTCGCCGGCGAGGCCGGGGTGCCGTTCTTCTCGATCTCGGGTTCGGAGTTCGTCGAGATGTTCGTGGGACGCGGCGCCGCCAAGGTGCGCGACCTCTTCAAGCAGGCGAACGAGAAGGCGCCCTGCATCGTCTTCATCGACGAGATCGACGCCGTGGGCAAGCGGCGCGACCAGGGACTTTCCACCAACGACGAGCGCGAGCAGACCTTGAACCAGCTGCTCACCGAGATGGACGGCTTCGATAACCACAAGGGCATCGTGGTGCTCGCCGCGACCAACCGGCCCGATTCGCTCGACCCGGCGCTGCTGCGCCCCGGGCGCTTCGACCGCCGTGTGCCCGTGGAGCTGCCCGACCTCGCCGGGCGCAAGGCGATTCTCGAGCTGCATGCCAAGGACGTGAAGGTGCAGCCGCCGATCGACCTCTCCGCCATCGCGCGCGCCACGCCGGGCGCGTCGGGTGCCGACCTCGCCAACCTCATCAACGAGGGCGCGCTGCGCGCCGTGCGCCAGGGTCGCACCAAGGCCCTGCAGGAGGACTTCGAGGAGTCGGTGGAGGTCGTCATCGCCGGCCAGCAGCGCAAGTCCACGGTGCTCTCCGACCACGAGAAACAGGTCGTGGCCTATCACGAGATCGGCCATGCCATCGTGGCGGCGAACATGAAGGAGGGCGCGCCGGTCACGAAGATCACCATCGTGCCGCGCACCTCGGGCGCGCTCGGTTACACCATGCAGGTGGAGGAGGACGAGCGGTTCCTCACCACCAAGCAGGAGGTCCTCGACAAGCTGGCGGTCTACTGCGGCGGTCGTGCGGCCGAGGAGCTCATCTTCGGCGAGATGACCACCGGTGCCGCGAACGACATCGAGCAGGCGACGAAGCTCGCGCGCAACATGATCACGCGCTTCGGCATGTCCGATGAGTTCGGCATGATGGCCCTGGGCACGGTGCAGAACGCCTATCTGAATCAGGATACCTCGCTCACCTGCGCGCCGGGTACCGCCGAGCGCATCGACGAGGCCGTGCTGCGCACTATCGAGCACGCCCACCAGCGGGCGCTCCAGGTGCTGCGCGAGAACAAGTTCAAGCTGCACGAGCTTGCGCGCTACCTGTACAAGAAGGAGACCATCACGGGCGACGAGTTCATGACGCTCCTGAAGCGCGAGAACCCGCTGATGCCGCCCAAGCCGCAGGCGTAGAGGTTCGTTCCGTCGGGCGGCCCGGCGATTCCCTCGGAGGCGAGCGCTTCGCTCGTTGCACGATCGCCTCCGAGGGAATGCGCCGGGCCGCTGCTGCGTTTACGTCGTTTTGGGGGAAAGCGGGCTGATCGGCGGCTGTCGTCGGCTTACCATGCGTATTTCAGCGGGAGGTTCTATGAGCAGAAACGATAGCGATCTTCGGTTTGCGATCCTGATCGATGCGGACAACGTGTCCGAGAAGTACGTCGAGGTAATTCTCGACGAGGTTGCGAACGTGGGCATCGCCACCTACAAGCGCATCTACGGTGACTGGACGAGCTCGCGTCTCGCCAGCTGGAAGGGCTGCCTGCTCGAGAATTCGATCACCCCTATGCAGCAGTACAGCTACACCACGGGCAAGAACGCCACCGACTCGGCGATGATCATCGACGCGATGGACATCCTCTATTCGGGGAACGTCGACGGATTCGCGATCGTGAGCTCCGACTCAGACTTCACGCGCCTCGCCGCCCGCCTGCGCGAGAGCGGCATGCTCGTGATCGGTATGGGCGAGCAGAAGACGCCCGAGCCCTTCATCTCCGCCTGCAATCAGTTCAAGTACCTCGACCTGCTGTATCGCGATGCGGCGGCCGCGCGTTCCGCGAAGGATGCCGACGAGGCCGATGGTGCGGACGACGCCGCCTCGGGCGCGTCCGAAGGATCCCTCGCGGGTGCGGGCGAGGTCGAGTTCGATGAGATGAGCAAGGCCGCGCGCCGGCGCCACATGAAGCGCATCCGCACGGTGGTGAACGCCGTCATCGACCAGTTCTCCGACGAGGAGGGCTGGGTCACGCTCGGCGTCGTGGGCAGCGAGCTCTCCAAGCGCCTACCCGATTTCGACGTCCGAAACTACGGCTACAAGAAGCTGAGCCTCTTTCTGAAGTCCATGGGCTCGTATAAGTTCGAGGAGCAGGGGAGCGCCGCGGGCGGCCGCGTCATCTACCTGCGGCAGAAATAGCGACAGGTATCGCGATGGACGATGACGTGACGGGAGGATGCGCGTGCGGGTGGTCGTGAGCGCCTGCCTTCTGGGTGAGCGGTGCAAGTACAACGGGGGATCGAACGAGTGTCCTGCGCTCATCGATGCGCTGCGGGCGGGCGGTCACGAGGTCGTTCCCGTATGTCCCGAGGTCGCGGGCGGTCTGCCCGTGCCGCGCCCGCGCTCGGAGATCCGTGGGGGCGAGGTCATCGACGAATTCGGCTCGAGCGTGGACGCTGCCTTTCGCCGGGGTGCGGCCGCCGAGCTCGAGCGCGCTCTTGCGGGCGGCCCTATCGACCTGGCAATCCTGCAACCGCGCAGTCCCTCATGCGGTGTCGGCGAGGTCTACGACGGCACGTTCTCGGGTGTCCTCGTTCCCGGGGACGGCGTCTTCGCACGGCTCCTCGAAGATTGCGGCGTTCCCGTCCGTACGCCTGCCGCGTTTCTCTGATCGCTTTCCCCTCATACTTTGCAACCCATGTGCAACTCGGCGCTTAGTGAGTGTGGAATCCTGAATGTACGGGGTAGACGGGGATTTCATGTTTAGAAACCCGCAGGTAGCGGCGGTGTGGTACTACGGCTTACTTCGCGTTTTCGAATCATTATACTCACTAAGCCGTGAGTTGCACCGTGAGTGGGTCTTCAACGGGATTTCTGCTCGAGATGCCGTTATGACGACGGTCCTCTCAGCCGATGAAGCTTAGGAATGCCCTGGCCTGCTTCTCGAGATAGGCCTGCGATTCACCGAGCTCGAGCTTCCCTTCGACCATCTTGGAGAAGCCGAACGGCACCGTGAGGCGCGGCTTGTTCATGATGCGCATGTTGAGGAAGGAGAGCAGGGTGACCAGGTGGTCCTGGGCGCAGGCGGTTCCGGAACCACCTGCCGAGACGCCGGCGATCGCGCAGGGTTTGCCGTCGAGCACCTGCCCCTGGGTGGCGTCGACGGGGCGGGATAGCCAGTCGAGGAGGTTCTTCAGGGTGCCGGGGAAGAAATGGTTGTACTCCGGTGCGAAGAACCATATGCTGTCTGCGTCGAGCACATCGCGGCGGATGCGCTCGACCGCTTCGGGTGCGGGCCGCTCGATGTCCTCGTTGAAGAGGGGGACGTCCGACCAGTCGAGGATCGCGAAGTCGACGCCGGGATCGATCGCGGTCACGGCCTTGCGGGCATGCTCGGCAAGCTGGCGGTTCATGCTGCCTTCGCGCAGCGACCCGACGATTGCGAGAATCTTGGTCATGGTGGCCTCCTGAACGCGTGCCCACTGTTCTTCCGTTGTCATGGGATGTACCCATTTTCGTGCTACAATACCGCCCAATGGCTGTGATGGGGATAAGTAACCGGTCCCCGCGCAGATGAGAGAGCGGGTCTGGCGGCGGCATCGCCCTCGCGCCCATCAGATTGGGTGCGCTGCGGGATGTCCGCCCGAAGCTGAGAGGTCCGTCTGCGCGCCCGTGCGAATATCACCCCGGAGCCGCGGCCCGAACGGATCGGGCTCTTCGCGTTCGACAGGTGCCCACCTGCGCCTTCGAACCCTGAGCGGATGAGCCGGATCCCAGTAGACGTCGCCGGGACGACCGCCGTCATGTGGTCGGCCGAGTTAGGGGTGCGCGCCGTCGCGTGCGGCAAGGCACCTAAGCTGGGTGGTATAGCGAAGAGCTTCGCGCGGGCGAGATGCCCGTCTCACGAGCGCTTCGTCCCAGCTTGCAGGGACGGGCGCTCTTTTTGCGCCTGAGGGCGGCCGTAGCCGGCCGCCCGATCGACCGGGGCGCAGACGCCAGGTGCCTCGGCGGATATGAAGGAGGGCATATGGCGAAGAAGGAAAAGAGTGTCTATCAGGAGACCATGCACCTGCCCAAGACCGGGTTCCCCATGCGTGCGGGTCTCTCGAAGAGCGAGCCCGCGCGTCTGGCGCGCTGGAACGAGAACCATCTCTACGAGCAGCTGCAGAAGAAGAACGAGGGGCACGACAAGTTCGTCCTGCATGACGGCCCCCCGTATGCGAACGGCCCCATCCACATCGGCCACGCCATGAACAAGATATCCAAGGATATCATCATGCGCTACTGGGCCATGCAGGGGTACCAGACCCCCTACGTGCCCGGCTGGGACTGCCACGGCCAGCCCATCGAGCACAAGGTGGAGGAGGCGCTCGGCACCGCGAAGTTCAACGCCACGCCCACGGCGAAGATCCGCGAGATGTGCCATGAGTTCGCGGTCGAGAACCTGGACCTTCAGCGCGAGGGCTTCAAGCGCCTGGGCGTCCTGGGCGATTGGGACAACCCCTATCTCACGCTCTACCACGAGCACGATGCTGCCGACATCGAGGTCTTCAAGGCCATGTTCGACAAGGGCATGATCTATCGCGGCCGCAAGCCGGTGCACTGGTGCAAGCACTGCCACACCGCGCTCGCCGAGGCCGAGATCGAGTACGCCGACGAGGTGAGCCCCTCGATCTTCGTGCGCTTCGAGATGATCGACGCACCCGAGGCGCTCCGTGCCTCCGGCATGCCCGTCGACGTGGTCATCTGGACCACCACGCCTTGGACCCTTCCGGCGAACTCCGGCGTGGCGCTCCTCGCCGAGGCCGATTACGTCGCCGTCGAGGCGGACGGGCGCCTCGGTATCATGGCCAAGGCCCTCTGGGAGAAGGTCTTCCACGGTATCGCCAAGCTCGAGGACGCGAAACTCTACGTGCCCGAAGGCGCTGCCGAGCCCTGGTGCGCACACGGCGAGGACCTCGCGGGCCTCACCTATAAGCAGCCCATCTTCGAGCGCGTCGCGGGCAAGGTCGTCACCGCCGACTACGTGACCCTCGAGGACGGCACCGGCTGCGTGCACACCGCTCCCGGCCACGGTGTGGACGACTACTACACCGGTATGCGCTGCGACCTGCCGATCATCATGCCCGTTGATGACGACGGCCGCTTCTACGCGGGCGAGGAGTACGGCACGGGCGGCCCGTTCTCCGGGCTCGATACCGACGAGGCCAATCCGAAGATCATCTCCTGGCTGGCGGAGCGCGGCATGCTCGTCGCCGAGGTCAAGATCAACCACTCCTATCCGCACTGCTGGCGCTGCAAGAAACCGACGATCTTCCGCGCGACGGACCAGTGGTTCGTCTCCATGGACGAGACCGGCCTTCGCGAGCAGGCGCTCGACCAGGTGCTGAACCACGTTGCCTGGTACCCCGACCGCGCCAAGAACCGCATCGGCGCCATGGTGGAGGGCCGTCCCGACTGGTGCATCTCGCGCCAGCGCAACTGGGGCGTGCCGATCCCCAGCTTCACCTGCGCCGACTGCGGCGAGAAGGTCATGAACGACGCCACGCTCGATGCCGTGATCGCGCTCTTCAAGGCGGAGGGCTCCGACGCCTGGTTCACCAAGGATCCTTCCGAGTATCTGGGTGACGCCTGCGTGTGCCCCAAGTGTGGCGGCCATCACCTGAAAGCCGACCGCGACATCCTGGACGTGTGGTGGGATTCCGGCGTCTCCTGGAAGGCGGTCTGCGAGAAGCGGCCTGAGCTTGAGTACCCGGCGGACCTCTACCTTGAGGGTTCCGACCAGCACCGCGGTTGGTTCCAGAGCTCGCTTCTGACGAGCGTGGGCGCCAACGGCGTCGCGCCCTACAAGGCGGTCGTCTCCCAGGGTTTCACGCTCGACGGCCAGGGCCGCAAGATGTCCAAGTCGCTCGGCAACGTCATCGACCCCAACAAGGTTTGCGACGAGATGGGCGCCGACATCATCCGCCTGTGGGTCGCCTCGGTGGATACCTCGACCGACGTCGCCATCGACCACGAGATCCTGGCGCGCACCTCGGATGCGTACCGCCGCTTCCGCAACACCTTCCGCTTCCTGCTGGGCGAGCTCGAGGGCCAGTACGATTCCGCGCGCGACCACGTGGACTTCTGCGATCTCACGCCGCTCGACAAGATCATGGTGGCGCGCCTCACGCAGGTGCAGGCCGAGGTCGACGACGCCTACGCCTCCTATGAGTTCAACCGCGCCTACCGCACGCTCTACGACTTCGTCGTGACCGAGCTCTCCAACGTGTACCTCGACGCCCTCAAGGACCGTCTCTACTGCGAGAAGGAGGGGAGCCTCGCGCGCCGCAGCGCCCAGACCGTGCTCGCCGAGCTTCTCTCCATGCTCCTGCGCGACCTGCAGCCCATCCTCGCTTTCACTACGGACGAGGTCATGGCCTATGCGCCGGCCGGCATCCGCGACGGGCAGACGTACGCGGCGCTGCTCGATTGGTATCATGCGCCGATCACGCTCGAGGAGGCCAACGAGCTCGCACCCGTGCTCTCCGCGGCGCTGGAGCTCCGCGCCGTCGTGACCAAGGCGCTCGAGGAGGCCCGCGAGGCGGGGACCTTCACCAAGAGCCAGGAGGTCCGCGTGGTCGCCACGGCACCGGCGGAGGCCTGCGCGCTGCTCACCGGCGAGGGCGCGCCCGACCTGGCGGAGTTCTTCATTGTCTCCGAGGTGGAGCTCGCACCCGGTGAGGAGTTCTCCTGCACGGTGGAGGCCGCGCGCGGCGAGCGCTGTGACCGCTGCTGGAACTACCGCGAGTCCACGGGCGCCCATGGCGGGCACGCGCACGTCTGCGACCGCTGCGCCGAGGCGCTGGGAGCCTGATGGTGAACGATCCCACCCGCAAGCATGACGCCATGGTGGAAAAGGAGGGTGCGCGCGGTCGCGTGCCCTCCGGTGCCTGGCGCGCCGTCGTATCGATTGTGCTCGCCGCGGTCTTTTTGATCGCCGACCAGCTCACCAAGATCGCCGTGCGCCACGCGATGATGTTCGGGCTCTTCCCCGTGACGGTCATCCCCGGCGTCATCGACTTCGATTTCGTGGCGAACACGGGCGTCGCCTTCGGGCTCGCGGCTGGGTACGGTTTCGTGTTCGTGGTGCTCGCGGTGGCGGTCGTCATCGGCTCCGCGGTCTACCTGTGGCGTGCACCGGCCATCTCGCGGCTCGAGGTGGTGGGGCTCGGCATGCTCGCGGGCGGCGCGATCGGCAACGCGATCGACCGCGCGCTCCACGGCTACGTCACCGATTTCATCGCGACCACCTTCATCGACTTCCCGGTGTTCAACGTCGCCGATATCGGTATCACGGTGGGCGTGGCGCTCGCACTCGTCGGCTTCTTGTTCCTGTCCCCGGCGAACGAGCGGGCCCGCCAACTCGATGCCGAGCTCACCGCGCGCGAGGCGGCTGCGCACGCGTCCGTTCGCGGGGACGATTCCCCGTTCGATCAGCCGGACGATCACGTGAGCTCCTCCGGCGGGGCGGCGTCGGACGCTCATGCGGACGAACGCTCGGGGGAGTGCTGACGTATGGGCGCCGACCTTCATATCCTGGTCGATGCGGCGGACGCGGGCACCCGCCTGGACGCCTTCCTGGGCTCCCGAGAGGGCTGCCCCACGCGCTCGGCGTGCGCGCGCCTCATCGAGGCGGGCGGCGTCGCGGTCAACGGCGAGACCTGTCTTACCAAAAAGCAGCCGGTCGCGGCGGGGGACCGGATCTCGGTCGAGCTGCCCGACGTGGCGGACCCCGGCGTCGTGCTCGGCGAGCCCATCCCGCTCGACATCCGCTATGAGGACGATTACCTGATCGTGCTCTCCAAGCAGCGCGGGCTCGTCTGCCATCCGGCCCATGGGCACGAGAGCGGCACGCTCGCGAACGCGCTCGTCTACCACTGCGGCGCCGATCATCTGGGTCTCGTCCAGGGTGAGGACCGTCCGGGGATCGTCCATCGGCTCGATCGCGACACCTCCGGTCTCATGGTCGCCGCCAAGGACGACGACACCCAGCGCGCGCTGCAGAACCTCATCCGCACGCGCACCCTCGACCGGCGCTACATCACGCTCGTTCACGGCGAGGTCACCCAGGACCAGGGCACCATCTCCACCGGTATCGCGCGCTCCACGCGCGACCGGCAGAAGATGGCCGTCTCGGACGACCCGTTCGCCCGCCAGGCGATCACCACCTTCCGCGTGTTGGAGCGCTTCGAGCCCGCGCGCGGCGATGAGGGTTACACGCTGCTGGAATGCCATCTCTACACCGGACGAACCCATCAGATCCGCGTGCATATGCGCCATATCAAGCACCCCTGCGTGGGCGATCCGCTCTACGGGCGCGGCAACGATCGCACCGACTTGGGTCTCACGCGTCAGTTTCTGCATTCATGGCGCATCGCGTTCGAGCATCCCGTCACGGGGGAGGACGTGCGGTGCCAGGACGAGCTGCCGTGGGACCTCGCTGCCGCCTTGGACGAGATCGCGGACCGCAGCCTGGGTCGCACCGAGGCGGGGGATGAGATCGTGCCCCAGCTGGGATTGCTTGCGGATTGACCCTGCATGCGGTGTGTTCTTTCGCTTGAGCTTTCGCACTCGAACGGGGACGTCTGTGCCGCATGCGGTACGCTCTCCAATCATGCGGCGGCGCAGCGCCCTGCGCCCGTTTCATCTTAAGGGGGCACGTTGGACCTCATCATCCAGGCCGTCGGCGCCTACTTCGCCGAGAGCACGCCCATCGTGATCTTCAACACCGTCGTCGGCGCCCTGTTCAGCATCTGCTTTTTGTACCAGGTGGTCTTCTTCTTCGTGGGATGGCTTCGCGGCGAGGTCAAGCAGCCGCCGGCGAAGAAGCTCCACACCTACGCCTTCTTCATCGCGGCGCACAACGAGGAGGCGGTGATCGCCAACCTGGTGCGCTCCATCAAGGCGCAGGATTACCCGGAGGAGCTCATTGACGTCTTCGTGGTGGCCGATGCCTGCACCGACGAGACGGCCCGCGTTGCGCGCGAGGCCGGCGCTATCGTCTACGAGCGCAACGATCTGGCGCGCAAGGGCAAGAGCTGGGTGATGGACTTCGGCTTCAAGAGGATCCTGGAGGAATATCCCGGCAAGCACGAGGCCTTCTTCATCTTCGATGCGGACAACCTTATCGCACCCGACTACGTTCGCGTCATGAACGACACCTTTGACCAGGGCTATCTGGCTATCACGAGTTACCGCAACTCCAAGAACTTCGGCAGCTCCTGGGTGTCGTCCGCCTATGCAACGTGGTTTCTGCGCGAGGCGCGCTTCCTCAACAACTCCCGCATGCTCTGTGGCACGTCGTGCGCGGTGTCGGGTTCTGGCTACCTCATCTCCGCCAAGATCGTGGAGGGTATGCGCGGCTGGAAGTTCCACACGCTGACCGAGGACATCCAGTTCTCCACCTTCTGCGCGATCCACGGGGTGCGGATCGGGTACGCGCCCGCGGAGTTCTTCGACGAGCAGCCGGTGACCTTCGCCGCGTCCTGGAAGCAGCGCATGCGCTGGACCAAGGGGTTCTACCAGGTGTTCTTCACCTATGGAAAGCACCTTGCCAAATCGGTGGCGGTGTTTCGGCGCTTCGCCGCCTACGACCTTCTGATGACGATCGCCCCGGGGATGCTCCTGACCCTGCTCTCGATCCTCTCCAACGGAACGTTTCTGGTGGTGAGCTCTCTCTCGCACGGTTTTCTGGCAACCGATGCCGAGCTCCAGACCGCCGTCGCGTCGCTTTTGATGACGTTCGTCTTCATGTACGGGACGTTCTTCGTGATGGGGCTCCTCACCACGGTGATCGAGCGCGACCACGTGCACTGCCGCCCCGCCTGGCGCAAGGTGGCGAACCTCTTCACCTTCCCGCTCTTCATGTTCACCTACGTGCCCATCACCGTCGCGGCGCTTTTCATGAAGGTCGACTGGGTGCCCACCCCGCACAACGTGGCGGTCACGTTGGATGACGTGGTGGGGGACGGCGCCTGATGCGTGGGGCCCTGAGGCCCCCGCGCTGCGTCGACGCGATGCGGCCCCGATATCTGCAGGCGGCAACCTAAGGAGGAAACGTGCGCGACAACCTTTCCGGCCATGAGTTCGTGGCGATGCCCGTAGAGCCCCTGGGGGCGGACGCGCGGTGCCCGCGCGAAGCCGCCCCGCTTGACAGCCTGGAGCTCGAGGCCGCGTGGCGCGCGTGCATGGCCGAGCTCGACGGCGACGCCGCCTCGCATGCGGCGGGCGATGCGCGTCTGGCGGGCACCAACGCGCTCTACCACGGAGGCCCGGTGCAGTGGAGCTTCGTGCCGAAGATCTTCTCGCGCGCTGACACCTCCTACCTCGCCTGGATCGCCGAGACCACCGGCCGCATCATGGACAAGCTCACGAAGCGCTTCGCCGAGGACGCCGAGCTCAGGCGCCGGTTCGGCTTCACGCCCGAGATCGAGGAGCTCTGCCGGATGAGCGTGCCCTATCGCACGCGCATCCCCATTGCGCGCGTGGACATTTTCCTCGACGAGCGTACGGGCGCCTTCAAGTTCTGCGAGCTCAACACCGATGGGTCCTCGGGTATGCTCGTCACGCAGGAGGTGACGGCCACGAACCTGCTGACCCGCACCGGGCGCGCCTTCGGCGCGGCGCACGATGTGGCCGTCTTCGATATCTACGGGGCATGCGCCGATGCGGTGCTGGGAAGCTATCGTGAGGCCGGCGGCACGGCCTCGGTGCCGCAGGTCGTCGCCGTCGATTACGCCGAGAGCATCGTGGCGGAGGAGATCCGCGAGTTCGAGCGCGTCTTCGCCAAGCGCGGGGCGCGGCTTCGCTTCGCCGATATCCGCGATCTGAGCTACGAGGACGGCGTCCTGCGCGACGGTGAGGGTCCCATCGATTGCATCTGGCGCCGCGTGGTCATCTCGGAGCTTCTGGAGAAGCCCTGTCCGGGTGCGAGCGCGCTCATCGCCTGCGCGCGCGAGGGCCGCGTGCCGCTGGTGGGCGGTTTTTGCACCTGGCCCGCCGCGACCAAGACGGTCTTCGCGGTGCTCGGAGACCCCATTGCCGAGACGTTCCTCGATGCGGACGAGCTCGCCTTCGTGCGGGAGCACGTGCCGGCGACCTATCTTCTGGACGAGTCCTCCGACCTGGGCGCGTTCAAGGATCGCGAGCGCTGGATCGCCAAGCCCCGCGACGGCTACAACTCGGTGGGCGTCACCGCGGGCCGCGACTGCACCGACGATGAGTGGTCGGAGGTCCTGGCGAACATGGCGCAAACCGGCGGCACCGTTCAGGAGTACGTGGTGCCCTTCGCCACGCCGAACGTCGAGGGCGGCGCCGCGGGTGCCGGCGAGCCGCTCGTCCCGTACATGAACATGGAGGGGCTCTTCCTCTTCGGCGGGCGGTTCGGCGGCGTGTTCACGCGCTGCGGGCGCGCGAGCGTCATCGGCGAGTTCTCCGGCAGGCTCAACATGGGCTGCGTCGTCGCCGGTGCGTGAGGCGATGCTCTCCGGGGCGGCGGCCGGCGCGCTCGCCATGGTGCTCGCGTTCCTGCGGGCGGCGATCCTCGTCGCGGCGTCTGCGATCGATGTGCGGGAGCGCCGCTTCCCGAACGGTCTCGCCGTGACGCTCGCGATCGTGTGCGCGGCCACGACGCTTGCGGGTGCGGGCGTTAGGGTGCTCTCTTTTCGCATGCTGGCGGCGCTCGCCCTCATCGTCGCGCTCGGCGGTTTCGAGGTCGTCTGGCGTCGTGTGAACGGGAACAGCGGCATCGGGATGGGTGACGCGAAATTCGTCGCGGCCCTCGCCCTGTTCGACCCCATGCGGGCGGTGCTCTCCTTCGCCGCGGGGCTTGCCGTGCTCGCCGGCTTCGGCATCATCGCGCGCCGCGGTACCCTGCCCGCCCTGCCCTTCATCTCCGCCGCCTGGTTCGCGCTCGCCCTTATCGCGCTGATCGGTACGCCCTGGGGCTGATTTGAACTTGTCCGCACGCCGTGAGATGATGCTGACGACCAAGAGATTGGGGGAGCCCCATGGCTTGTTCAGACCATCCTGCGTGCGCGGAGGTGCGCGCCAACATGGACCGCATCGCGTCCGGCCTGTCCGACGGGCTCGTCGCCCGCATGGCCGACGATCGGGCGCGCGGTTGGGTCAACCCCTGGAGAACCGATGACGCTCAGGCGCTCCGCCGCGAGGCGCGCCCCCAGGACGAGGCGAGCCTCTGGCGCCCCGCCTTCGTGCGCGATGTCGAGAAGATCATCCATACGCCGGCATACAACCGCTACGCGGGCAAGACGCAGGTGTTCAGCTTCCGCAGCAACGACGACCTCTCGCGCCGGGGCCTCCACGTGCAGCTCGTGTCGCGCATCGCGCGCGATATCGGCTTCGCGCTGGGGCTCAACTGCGACCTCATCGAGGCGATCGGCCTCGGTCACGACCTGGGCCACACGCCGTTCGGGCACGCCGGTGAGCGCTGCCTGAACGAGGTCTTCCATGCGCGCACGGGCCGATGGTTTTTGCACAACGTCCACTCGGTGCGCGTGCTCGACGTGCTCTTCGGGCGCAACCTCACCCTGCAGACGCTCGACGGCTGCCTTGCCCACAACGGCGAGTACGAGCAGCGTGTCTTCGAGCTCTCGGGCCTCTCCTCGTTCGAGGAGTTCGACCGTGTGGTGGGGGAGTGCTACGAGTGCGGGGGCGATGCGGTGGGGCACCTGCGGCCCGCCACGCTCGAGGGCTGCGTGGTGCGCATCTCCGACATCATCGCCTACGTGGGACGCGACCGCCAGGACGCGATCGCGGCCGGGCTGCTTGCCGAGGACGACTTCGAGGACGGTCTCGGCGGCGCCTACAACTCGTGGATCTTGGAGCACGCTTCGGCGGATATCATCGAGCACAGCTACGGCAGGCCGCGGATCGAGATGAGCGAGGAGCTCTTCGCCGAGATCCGCCGCGCCAAAGCGGAGAACTACGCCAAGATCTACCGGGCGAGCGGGGTGGAGGGCGAGTGCGGGGAGGTCCTCCAGCGCGCCTTCGACCTCATGTACGAGCGGTGCCTCAGCGACCTTGCCCGCCATGATGAGGTCAGCTACATCTTCCGCCATCATATCGCGCGGATCGACCGGGCGCTCTCGCATTACGGGCGCGCCTACGACTGGCAACGCGACCCGGAGCAGACCGTGGTCGACTATATCGCGAGCATGTCGGACGGATATTTCGCCGAGCTCGCCCAGAAGCTCTTCCCCGAGATCAGCTTCCCCGCGCGCACGTATATCAACGAGCGGGGGCTTGCGCGGGAGCGCGGATAGGAGCAACGTGGAGAACCTCTTCAGCCAGCAGGAGAGCGCGCGCCGGATGCGGCACGCACCGCTCGCGGTGCGCATGCGCCCCGAGACGCTCGACGACTACGTGGGACAGCAGAAGGCAGTGGGGCCCGGTTCGTGGCTTCGCTCGGCGATCGAGCACGACGTGCTCTCGAGCGTCATCCTCTACGGCCCGGCGGGCACGGGCAAGACCACGCTCGCCCATATCATCGCCCAGCACACCCGGAGCGAGTTCGTCGAGGTCTCGGCCGTGACCGGTACCGTGAAGGACCTGCGGCGCGAGATCGACGACGCGAAGCGCCGCCTCATGGCGACGGACCGGCGCACGATTCTGTTCATCGACGAGATTCACCGCTTCAGCCGCTCGCAGCAAGACGCCCTCCTGCATGCGGTGGAGGACCGCACCGTCATCATGATCGGCGCCACCACCGAGAACCCCTATTTCGAGGTCAACTCGGCCCTGCTCTCCCGTGCGCGCGTGGTCGAGCTCACGCATCTGGACGACCGCGATATCGAGCAGATCGTGCGGCGCGCGCTTGCGGCTCCGCAGGGGCTGGACGGCGCCTACACCGCCGACGACGAGGTGGTGCACGCGATCTGCGTGCTCGCCGCGGGCGATGCGCGGGCGGCGCTCACCACGCTCGAGCTCGCGAGCGAGATGGCGCTCGTGCGCTGCGGCGATGCGGCGGAAGGGGACCGCGCACCCATCGCCATCACGGAGGACGACGTGCGGCAGGCCAACCCGCGTCGCGGCCTCTCCTACGACAAGAGCGGCGACATGCACTACGACATCATCTCCGCCTTCATCAAGTCGATGCGCGGCAGCGACCCGGATGCCGCCGTCTA
>CASFIQ010000059.1 GCA_949294785.1 uncultured Collinsella sp. | reverse complement strand
CACCGGTGCCGGTCCGTTGGACGGCCGCGTCCCCACGCGCATCTACGACGGGGGAGAGCTCGCCTACGAGGGCTCGACGGGTCTGCTGGAGCGCAAGCCGGCGATCCGCTACGGGCTCATCGGCCTCCTCATCGTCGCGATCCTGGTCTCGGCGCTGCCCCTGCGCGCGCACTTCTCCAGTCCGGATGCGTACCAGACCACCATCCAGACGCTCGACGAGAAGAAATCCAACGTGACGGTTATGATGGCGGTCGCCATGGGGGCGTCGGCCGGCATCACCCTCATCCCCGACGATACCGGCACCCCGATCGCCGAGAAGCTCGCGGACGTGGCTGGTGACCTCGCCATCGTGCTCGGCGCGCTCTATCTGGAGAAATACCTGCTGACCATCTTCGGTACAACGGCGTTTCTCATCCTGGTCCCCGTGGCGTGCCTCGCCATGATCCTATGGCTCGCCCTCTTCGACCGGTGGCCCATCGCGCGCGTGCTGCCCAAGATTGCCGCGCGCCTGGCGATCCTCGGCGCCATCCTGGTGATCGCCGTGCCGGTGAGCACCGCCGTCACGCGTCAGATTGACGAGACCTATGGCGACTCCGCCGCGATCATGGCGGATGTCTCCACCGAGGACGTCGCCGAGGCGGAGGAGGAGAATCCCGACGACCCGTTGGGCGCGATCGCCGACATGGTGATGGGCGCGCTCGAGGGGCTCACCAGCATCCCCGAGACCATCATGGATCAGGCCAATAGGCTGGTCGAGGGCTTCGCCGTCATGATCGTGACCTCGTGCGTGATCCCCATCCTGGTGCTCGCCTTCTTCCTGTGGCTCGCCAACCTCTTCCTAGGGATCGACATACAGGTGCCCATGCAGCGCATCGCGCATCCGCGAACGATGCGCAGGCGGCCCCGGCAAGCGCGCACGTCGGATATCTCGCCGGCTGACCGCCCATAGGGAACGCGTACGGCGAAAAGCTACCAAGAGCGCTGTGACAGCGGTTGAAGAAAGAGCCGAATCAAAAGGCGATTCCCGAAGCAGAACGGCGATTCAGGGAGTATCTCGATAATTTGGAGCGTGATTGATATGGCGCTGACCTTTGAGGAATATCGGAAAGACCGCCAGATTGACGAGAAACTCATGGACGACGCGAGGCGTGCGACCGCTGATATGGTTCGAGCCTATGAGCTTCGCGAGGCAAGGAAGGCGTGCGGCATGACGCAGCAGGAGCTTTCCGAGCATATGGGAGTCGGGCAGAAACGCATATCCGCTTTGGAGAACGGGCATTTCGAGATGCTGAAGATCGATACGCTCAAGCGATACATAGCCGGTCTCGGTGGGACGCTGGAAATCACCGCCAACTTACCTGGCAAACGAATCCGCATGCTGTAATAAGGCGAAGCCGGGTCTTCCGTGGCTGCCTGAGGCTCGCTCATCAAGGCGCTTTTTTGGATACCGCTTCACTGAACCGAGGATTCAAAACCTCGTTGAATCGGCCCGGTGCCTGCGGTTTGCGCGCTGCGGCATGTGACAATAAAACAGTTGGACATATATGGTGCGCCGCGACGCCCGCACGTCCCTTCTGGGGCCTGCGGGTCGCGGAGACGGGATGGGAGTTCCGCATGCTGCAAGAGAACGCAATCTGGATGGGCGTGGGCGCCGAGCCCGACAACAAGCACGTGAACCTGTTGCTCAACCAGGCCAACCGCCACGGCCTCATCGCCGGAGCGTCCGGTACGGGCAAGACCGTGACCCTGAAGGTCATGGCCGAGGGCTTCAGTCACGCGGGCGTACCCGTCTTCATGGCGGACGTGAAGGGCGATATCACCGGCATGGTTTCGCCGGGCGCCGACAACGAGGACATGCAGGAGCGCATCAAGCGCTTCGGTATCGAGGGCTGGGAGTACACCGGCTGCCCCGCGCGCGTGTGGGACATGACCGGCGGCCAGGGCCTGCCCGTTCGCATCACCATCTCGGATATGGGTCCCGAGCTGCTCTCGCGTCTGCTCGAGCTCACCGATGTCCAGGCGGGCGTGCTGGATATCGTCTTCCGCATCGCCGACGACAAGCAGCTCCTCCTGATCGACCTCAAGGACCTGCGCTCCATGCTCAACTACGTGGCCGAGCACGCCAAGGAGTACGAGACCACCTACGGCAAGGTCTCCAGCCAGTCTGTGGGCGCGATCCTGCGCCAGCTCATCTCCATCGAGGACCAGGGCGGCGACGTCTTCTTCGGCGAGCCCGACCTCGAGCTCTCGGATTGGTTCCAGTGCGCACCGGACGGTCGCGGCTACGTGAACATCCTGAACGCCGAGAAGCTCATCCAGAGCCCGCAGATCTACGCCATGTTCCTGCTGTGGATGCTCTCGGAGCTCTTCGATACCCTGCCCGAGGCGGGCGACCTCGACAAGCCCAAGTTCGTCTTCTTCTTCGATGAGGCGCACCTGCTGTTCAACGACATGCCGAGCGAGCTTCTGGACAAGATCGTCCAGGTGGTGAAGCTTATCCGCTCCAAGGGCGTGGGCGTGTACTTCATCACGCAGTTGCCGAGCGACATTCCCGACGAGGTCCTGGCCCAGCTCTCCAACCGAGTGCAGCACGGCCTTCGCGCCTACACCCCCGCCGAGCAGAAGGCGGTGCGCGCCGCCGCGCAGTCGTTCCGCGAGAACCCCGCCTTCAAGAGCGAGGATGCGATTCTGGAGCTCGGCACCGGTGAGGCGCTCGTGTCCTTCCTGAACGAGGACGGCCAGCCCGAGATCGTCGAGCGCGCCAAGATCCTGCCCCCGCAGTGCCTCATGGCCGCCGCGCCCGATTCCGACCTCAAGGCCGCGCTCGACGCCCAGGCCGACCTCATGAAGAAGTACGGCACCGCCGAGGACCGCGAGAGCGCCTTCGAGCAGCTCACCGAGGTCGCCGAGCAGGAGGAGGAAGCCGAGAAGCTCGCCGAGGAGCGCGCGCAGCTTGAGAAGGAGAAGGCCGAGCTGGAGAAGCAGAAGGCCAAGGAGGCCGAGAAGGCCGCCAGGAAAGCCGAGCGCGAAGCCGAGAAGGCCGCTGAGCGCGCGGAGCGCGCCCGCGAGAAGCAGCAGGAGCAGATGATGAAGGGGCTGGGCAAGCTCGCCAACTCGGTGCTCGGCACCTTCGGGCGCGAGGCCACCCGACAGATCACCCGCAACCTCTTCGGCGGGCGCCGTCGCTAGAAGGGATGGTCCCGTTCACGGGGCCGCTGCCTTACGCGAGCACCTCGCTCCATTCCGGGTGCTTGGCGAACCAGGCGACCGCGTAGCTGCAGGAGAGCTTGGCGCGGCGCCCGGTCTCCTTGAGTTCCTGCGCCACCTGCTTCAGCATCCTGCTGGCGATGCCCTGTCCCCGTAGCCGCTCGTCCACGAAGGTGTGGTTGATGTCCACCACGCCGGGCGCGGCATCGGGGAAGGTCACCTCGGCGAGGATGGTGCCGTCCTCGGCGGAGCAGCACACGGAATGCGTGTGGATCTCGATCTGATAGGGATTCTTCTCGAAACGCTCTTCTTGCTGTGGATACATGGAACCGCCTTTCATCGGGAAGCTGGTTGGCGCGGGCGTCCTCGCACGCGAGGCGGCCTACCGTACGCGTGCGGGATGCTCGCACCGCTGTGTGAACGGTGGTGCGCTTTATTTGTACCCATGCAATATGAACCGCGCGTTACGCGGGGCCCTGCAACAAAGCGGTAACAGGCGGACGGCGCATCAGCCGCCGTGACCGTCGCGCGTCCCTGGCAGGCGGTGGTTTTCGAGGTGCGAATGGCGTGCCTGTCCTTAAGGCGGCCTCGGCGCTCAGCAAAGATCGCGGGCGAGCGCGCGCACCACCGCGTCGGCGGCGAGCGCGGTTTTGGATACGTCCTCGATCTGCAGGACGACCTTGCCCTTGAACCCGAGCTCGGTAGTCTCTGAGAAGAAGACGCGCGGGCCGTCCATGACGGGAGATACCCCCGCCGCGGCGTCGCGCGCACAGGTCACGATGCGTCCGGCGAGCTCGTCTATGGCGGCCCCGCGCTCACCTTCGGCGAGCTGGGCGCGTGGGATGGCGAAGGGCACCACCACGCGGTTCGCGGGCAGCAGGTGCGAGAGCGACGTGGTGGAGATGACGGAGTTGGGGATGATGATGGTCTGCCCCAGGGCGTCCCGGATGGTGGTGTGGCGCCAGCCGACGTCTTGCACCACGCCGGTCTGCCCGCCGACCTCGATGTTGTCGCCGGGTTTGACGATTCCGGTGAGCGTGACCGTGAGCCCGCCGATGAGGTTCGAGAGCGTGTCCTGAAAACCCAGCGACACGGCGATGCCGCCGACGCCGAGCGCGGTTACCAGCGAGCTCGTGTTCACGTTGAAGCAGCTGTCCAGGATGATCGAGCCGCCGATCACCCAGATGATCGCACGGACGATGTTGACGATGATCGACGAGGTGGGCAGCGGGTTGGAGTCGTGGTGCAGCAGCTTGCCCACGGCATGCGCGGCGAGTTTCGAGACGATATGCGTTGCCATGGCGAGCACCACGGTCCAAAACGCGCTCTGGAAGAGCGGGGACTCGATTGCCTGCATGATGGCTGCCAAGATCTGGGACATGATCCTCCTCGAGATGCCGACGGCACCGCCGCCTGCGAGGCCCGCCGCCTCTTTCGCGGCGCCCGTCCGCTGCGATGCCTCAACTATACCCGTATCGGGCGCGCGATGCCGTCCTGTCTCGGGGCGCGCCTTGGAGTATGCTTGTCGCAAGGTCGCGCCACCCGCGCGCCGCGCCCGGGTAAGATACCGCGTTCGAAAGATGGGGGAGCCCATGCATGTGCTCATCGTGTACTGCCATCCGTACGAGGGAAGCTTCAACCATGCCGAGCTCGAGGCGCTGTGCGAGCGCTTCGAGCGCGCGGGTGAGCCCTACGAGGTCATCGACCTCTACGCGGACGGGTTCGACCCCGTGCTCTCCGCCGCCGAGCTTGCCGTCTACAACGAGGGTGTGGCGCTCGACCCGCTCGTCAAGCGCTACCAGGAGCTCGTCGCGGGTGCCGACCGGCTGGTGCTCATCTTCCCCATCTGGTGGAACGACATGCCGGCGATGCTACGCGGCTGGTTCGACAAGGTGATGCTCGCCGGCTTCTCCTGGGTCGCCACGGGGGCCGGGCTCGAGGGCACGCTCACGCACATCGAACGCGCGGACGTCTACACCACCTCGTCCAACCCCACGGAGTTCATCGAGCACAAGACCGGCGACGGCATCCGCAAGACGCTTATCGAGGGCACGCTCTGGCAGCTGGGCATCGGCGCGGGCACGTGGGAGAACTTCGGCGGCATGGACGTCTCCACGCCGGAGGCGCGCGCCGCCTATTTGGAGAAGCTCCGGGGACGGTGATCAGGGTGGCAGGAGAGACCCCGCAGCCCGAAAGGGATGCCCTCTCAGGCCGGGTGGCATGCCCGGCGGCGCGGCCGCAGCCGACCTGCATCCAGGTGCGCGGCGCGCGCGTGCACAACCTGAAGAACATCGATGTCGACATCCCGCTGGGATGCCTTACCGCGATCGCCGGCGTCTCGGGCTCGGGCAAGAGCTCCCTTGCGCTCGGCACGCTCTATGCGGAGGGGTCGCGCCGTTACCTGGATGCCCTTTCCACCTACACCCGGCGGCGTATCGGCCAGACCGCGCGCGCCACGGTTGACGAGGTGCTCCACGTGCCGGCAGCCCTGGCACTGCGCCAGCGCCCCGGTATCCCCGGCGTCCACTCCACCTTCGGTACCTCGACCGAGCTTTTGAACTACCTGCGCCTCATGTTCTCGCGCCTGGGCAGCCACCAGTGCCCGACATGCGGCGCGCACGTGCCGCCCTCCATGGACGTCGCGCTGGGGCGCACCACGCGCTGTCCCTCGTGCGGGGCCGAGTTCATGGGTCCCGGTGCGGAGGACCTCGCCTTCAACAGCGGCGGCGCCTGCCCCACCTGCGGCGGCACGGGGATCGTGCGCACGGTGGACGAGTCCACGCTGGTGCCGGACGAATCGATATCGATCGAGGACGGCGCCGTGGCGTCGTGGAACCAGCTCATGTGGAAGCTCATGGTGCAGATCGCGCGCGAGATGGGCGTGCGGACCGACGTGCCCTTTTGCGAGCTCACGCCGGCCGAGCGCGAGATCGTCTTCCACGCGCCGGCGGAGAAGCGCCACATCATCTAC
>CASFIQ010000058.1 GCA_949294785.1 uncultured Collinsella sp. | reverse complement strand
AGAGCCCGCTGCGGCGCCGTCGCCCGCGTCATCGCCGGCGATCACCTTCGACCGTGTCTCGTTCTCCTACGCGGACGCTCGGCACCCCCACCGGCGCACCGGCCTGCTCGCGCGCCTGGGCGTGCGCCCCCGCCGGCGCATGCCACGCGCGGCAGATGCCCTCGACAACGTCACCTTTACCGTTCCCGCGGGCTCGCTCACCGCGCTCATCGGCCGCACCGGGTCCGGCAAGTCCACGGCTGCAGAGCTCGCGTGTGCACTCAAGCTGCCCAACACCGGCCGCGTGCTGGCGGGCGGCATCGACAGCGCAGACGAAACGCGCCGCGACCAGCTCCGCTCTCAGGTGGGCTACGTCGCCCAGCTCCCCGAACGCCAGCTCTTCGCCGAGACGATCTTCGACGACGTCGCGTTCGGCCCGCGCAACCTCGGCCTCGCCGAAGACGAGGTCGCACAGCGCGTCGCCCAGGCGCTCGAGGCGGTGGGCGCGCCAAGCGACCCCGCGTTCACCGGCCGTTCGCCGTTCGAGCTCTCTGGCGGCCAACGCCGTGCCGTCGCCATCGCGGGCGTGCTCACCATGCGTCCGAGCATCCTCATCCTCGACGAGCCCATGGCGGGGCTCGACCCCCAGGCGCGACGACGCATGCGGCGCCTCATGCTTGCGCTCAAACATGCCGGGACGACGCTCCTTGTAATCACGCACGACATGGATGACGTTGCGGAACTTGCCGATCACGTCGTCGCCCTCAACCAAGGGGCTGTGGTTGCCGAAGGATCCCCGCGCACGGTGTTCGGCATCGACGAGACGTTCTTGCCCGGCGTGCCGAGCGCCCTTGCCATGGCCCGCCGCCTGCGAGAACAGGGCGAACCCATCGAGGACAGCCCGCTCACGCTTGCCGAGCTCGCAAAGGAGGTGCACCGTGTCCGCACGCGTTAGCATCGGCCGGTATTATTCCGCTGCCTCCCCCATCCACGCGCTCGACCCGCGCACGAAGATCGTCATCGCGATCGCGTTCATGCTGAGCTGCCTCGCTGTGTCGGATGCCATGGGCCTCGCGCTTGCCGGCGGTTTCGCGCTCATCGCCATCGTCCTCGCGCGCGTGCCGGTGGCAAGCGTGCTCGCACAGCTTCGCCCCGTCGCGTTCTTCCTCGTGGTGACGTCGCTTTTCAACCTGTTCTTCGTGCACACGGGAAACGAGCTGCTCGCACTGGGCGCCGTGCGCATCGCCACAGGAGGCGTTGAGGCAGCCGTCCTCTATACCCTGCGTTTTCTGTTCCTGTTGCTCATGGGCTCGCTGCTTATGCTCACCACGCAGCCGATGGCGCTCACAGATGCTGCCGAGCGGCTCCTCGCGCCGCTTTCGCGTCTTGGTTTGCCCATAAGCGAAGGCATGCTCGTGCTCTCGATTGCGCTTCGCTTCGTGCCCACGCTGGGAGAAGATGCCCGAGCTATCGCGAATGCCCAGATCGCGCGCGGCGCCAAGCTTGAAGGGGGACGTTTCCGCGACCGCATCTCCGCCTTCATACCGCTCGCGGTGCCGCTCTTCTCTTCCGCCGTGCGCCATGCCGACCGGCTCGCGTGCGCCATGGAGGCGCGCTGCTACACGGGCGATGCAAGGCGGTCGCGCTATCGCGAGATGCGCCTCGTGGCACGCCGCGACGGGCCCTTCATCGCGCACGTCATCATCTACCTCGCCGCCCTCGTCATCCTGCGCCTCATGGTCTGAGGTGCCGATAGCCCGTGACAGGAAAGGCTCGGGCTTCTGGGCAGGACGAAAAAAGCCGGATGCGCGAGGGCGCACCCGGCTGCAAGGCGAGATGACGGTGGACGGGACCCGCGACCTTCCGGCCGGCTCCCCGCGAAGCGCTACATCGCCGCGAGGTTCTGGCCGAACACCCAGCCCCAGCGCGGCGCCACGGTATCGCCGTAGTAGCTGCACCAGCTGGTGAGGCTGTTGGAATTGATGTAGCCCAGGATGTTCTCCATGACGATGCCGTCGCCCACGTAGATTCCCACGTGGCCGTACACCTGGCCCGCCCAGTTCTTGCTGTACGTGGAGACCGCCACGATCATGCCCACCTGGAGCTGGTCGGTGCTGGAGTAGGTGCACCAGTTGAAGTACATGTCGTTCGCGTTGCCGCCGGGGTACCCCAGGCCGGCGTTGCTGAACACCTGCGAGACCCACATGGCGCACAGGTTGACACCGGGGCTCGGGGTGGAATAGCACGCGTTGACCACGCGCTGCTGCGCGCCGGAAAGGCCGCCGGAGCCCGCCGGGGTCCCGCCATCCGGCACGTAGACGTTGCCGCCACCGCCGCCGCTCGGGCGCTGCTGCTGTTGCTGGGCGGCCTCCTGGGCCGCCTTCTGCGCCGCCGCCTCCGCCTCGGCGGCGGCGAGGATCTCGGCATCGCGCTGCTCGATCAGGGCCTGCACCTCGGCATCGAGGCCCGCGAGCACCTCTTGGACCTCGGCCTGCTTGTTCTGCATCTCGGTAAGCTGGCGCTGCTGCTCCTCGCGCAGCACCTCGAGGTCGGCCTTCTGGCCCTCCAGCTCCTGCTTGCGGGCGGCAAGCTCGTCCCGAATCTCGTTGATCTGGGCGATGGCCTCCTGGTCGTTCTTGTTGAGCGCGTCGATGTAGACGACGTTCGAGATGAGCTCGTCGAACGAACGGGACGAGAGCAGGAGGTTCAGGGCGTCGTTGCCGCCGCTCTTGTAGCTGGCGGTCGCGCGGCCGGCGAGCATGTCCTGCTTCGCCTGGAGCTCCTCCTCCTTCTCGTCGATCTGCTTTTGCGTGTCATCGATCTGCAGCTGGACGTCCTCGATCTGGTCGAGGGTCTGGCTCTGCTGCACGGTGAGCGCCTGGAACTGCGCGGCGATCTCGTTGAGCTGCGCCTCGACGGCATCCGCCTCGGCCTCGGCGGCGGAGAGCGCATCCAGGGTCTCCTGCGTCGCAGACGGCGCACCGTACGCCTTGGTCGCACCTCCGAAGAGGACGGCCGACCCGGCGAGCGCCATGACGCCGCGCAGGATGTCGCGACGCGAGAACGCGGACTGGTACGCGAGGCTCAGCATGCCGTCGCGCAAGCGCTTCTCCTGGTTGTCGTTGGCGGATGCGCCCGTGGCGGGCGCGAGGCGATCTTGGGACATATGGGCTCCGTTTGGTGTTGTGTGTATATGTCGTCCGAATACCATGTGATTAAGGATAACCCAGATGCCGCGCTCCTGCACAAACTACATAGTCCCTGGTCGGCGGGCGGCATCCGGCGAAGCGGCGACGCGCGGGCCGCGTATCGTCGCATATACTGTCTTTTGAGACCCCGCTTCGAAAGGGGGCGTGAAGCGCATGCCGCACCCTTATTCATCTGGGACGCACGTGGTCGAGCCGACGGGCGGACGGGCCGCGGCCCTCTTGCTCGCCGGGGCGCTTGCCGTCTCGTTCGCGATCGCCCTCGCGCTCGGCAGCGCCGGGATCATCCCCCGGGACGATGCTTCGGACGCGCAGGCGGCAAGCGAAGCCGCGTCCGCGACGCGGCGCGAGACGGTCCTTACCGAGACCTCCACCGCGCGGGCCGGCGGCGCTTCCGCCCCTACCGGCGCTTCTGCCTCTGCCGGCGCGACGGATGGCACGGGCAACGGCGGGGCGACGGAGGGCGACGCCGCGGATACCGGTACCGCCCCGGTCATCGACCTTACGCCCGCCGACCTCGACGCGCTTCCCTCCTCCACCGCGATCGAGGTCGTCTCGCTCGCAGGCGGCACGGACCGCTCCGGCAGCCCGACGCTCACCGAGGGGCACCGCGCGGCGATCGAGCAGGCGCTCGCCCGGGTGAGCGAGCTCGGCGACGCGGGCTTCGTCCTGGTCGATACCGCATCGGGCGGCGCCATCGTCTACAACATCGACGCGTCCATCTACGGTGCGAGCTCCTTCAAGGCGCCGTATGCGCTCTACGTGTGCGAGGCGCTCGTTGAGACCGGCGCGATCTCGCTCGACGACCGGATCTCGACCCTGCTGGGCGCCTCGGGCATCCCCATCTCGGGCACGAGCGCCTGGGCAGCATACGGCTCGGCATCCGTGCGGGACCTTGTCGCCGCGGCGATCATCCATTCCGACAACGATGCGTTCGGGGCGCTCCGCAACGCCTTCGACCAGCAGGGCTTCGACGATTGGGTGCGCGGCGCAGGCGCCGCCGACTGCGTCTTCGATCCCTGGTCGTGGTACCCCACCTACTGCGCGCGAAGCGCGGCCAAGCTCTGGTGCGAGATGCTCGCCTACCGCGAACGCGGGACCGAGGCGGCAGCGTGGCTCTACGACCTGTGCGGGCAGACCGCCACATCGTTTTTGCGCGACGCCCTCGCCGACGGCGGTGCCCTGGTTCACGACAAGGCGGGTTGGATCGCCGACGCCGACCCCGCTTGGTGCGCGATCGCCGACGCGGGGATCGTCGAGCTGGACGACCGCACCTACCTCGTCTCCATCATGACGGGCATGGCTGACACCGCCGACGCCCGCGAGCGCTTCATCGCGCTCGCCGATGCGCTCTTCGCCGCGCGCGGGGACATCGCCTGAACATCACCTGGACCCGCGTGCGCCATGGCACCATCTTCCGATACCCGTGCGCTATACTTAGGGCCGGTTTCATACAGAAAGGAGCGCGCATCATGTCGCAAGCGCTGAAACCGCAGGATACCCGCGTACTCGTGACCGGCGGCGCCGGCTTCATCGGCTCCCACACCGTGGTCGAGCTGCTCAACCAGGGCTACCAGGTGGTGGTGGTCGACGACCTCTCCAACTCGAGCCCCGTCGCGATCGAGCGCATCCGCCAGATCGTGGGCGAGAGCGCCGCGGAGCGCCTCCGCTTCTACCAAGCGAACGTCAACGACCGCGACCAGCTCTCCCGCATCTTCGATGCGCACGACCCCGACCGCGTGATCCATTTCGCCGGCTTCAAGGCCGTGGGCGAGAGCGTCTCGAAGCCCATCGAGTACTACGCCAACAACATCGGCAGCACGCTCACGCTCGTCGACGTCATGCGCGACCATGGCTGCAAGTCCATCATCTTCTCCAGCTCCGCGACGGTCTACGGCGATCCCGACAGCCTGCCGCTCACCGAGCAGTCGCCCAAGAAGCCCGCGACCAACCCCTACGGCTGGACCAAGTGGATGATCGAGCAGATGCTCGCCGACCTCAACACGGCCGACCCGGAGTGGAACGTCGTGCTGCTGCGCTACTTCAACCCCATCGGGGCGCATCCCTCTGGCCTCATCGGCGAGGATCCCAAGGGCATCCCGAACAACCTGGTGCCCTACGTCGCCCAGACCGCCGTGGGCAAGCGCGAGGCGGTCCATGTCTTCGGCGGCGATTACGACACCCCCGACGGCACCGGCGTGCGCGACTACATCCATGTGTGCGACCTCGCCTCGGGCCACGTCGCGGCGCTCAAGTGGATGAACGGCAGGGAGGGTGCTGAGGTCTTCAACCTGGGCACGGGCAAGGGGACCTCGGTCCTGGAGATCATCCGCGCGTTCAGCGCCGCCTGCGGGCACGAGATCCCCTATGTGATCGACCCCCGGCGCCCCGGCGACGTCACCGCCAACTACGCCGACTGCACCAAGGCGCGCGAGATGATGGGCTGGGAGGCGCGCTTCGATATCGATGACATGTGCCGCGACTCCTGGAGATGGCAGTCGCAGAACCCCGACGGGTTCGCCGGCGCCTGATCGCGGGGCCGCACGCGAGCCCAACGGGCACGGACGCGGCAGCGAGGAGTTGAACGCGAAGGCGCCTGCGGCATATCGGGCCGCGGGCGCCTCGTTCGAAGGGAGCATCATGGTTGACGAGACGACGGCCCCGAACGCCGCCGGCGCGCGGGCGGAACAGGCGCCCGGCTCCTTCGCCCGCTATCTTGGCGAGCACGTCGCCGCAGTCGACGCGCGCATGGCGGCTTACTTCGAGCACCAAGGCGGCAACGCCGACCTCGAGCGCTACCTCTACAGACCGCTCGCGCACTTCTCCTCGACCGGCGGCAAGCGCGTGCGCCCCATCATCTGCATGCTGGCGGCGCGCGCCGTGGGCGGCGATCCCGAGCGGGCGCGCACGGTGGGCGAGGCGATCGAGCACTTCCAGTCCGCCGCGCTCATCCACGACGACATCGCCGACAACGGGCAGCTCCGCCGCGGGGAGCCGTGCCTGTACCGCACCCAGGGGACCGGGCTCGCCATCAACTGCGGGGACATGGCCCTGGTGCATGTGACCCAGATCATCCTGGACGACGACGGGCTCGGCCCGGCGGTGAAGCTCGAGGTCCTCGACGAGCTCTGCCGCATGATGGAGCGCACCTGCGAGGGGCAGGCGCTCGAGCTGGGCTGGGTCCGCGACGGGCGCTTCGACCTCTCCGTCGACGACTACCTCGAGATGGCGACCTTGAAGACCGCGCATTATTCGGGCGCGGTGCCGCTGGCGGCGGGCGCCATCGCAGGTGGCGGCAGCCCCGAGCAGGTGGAGGCGCTCCGCTCGTACGGGCTGGATACCGGCCTCGCGTTCCAGATCCAAGACGACCTCATCAACCTGGTGGGATCGGATACGGACAAGGACTTCCGCTGCGACATCACCGAGGGCAAGCGCACGCTCGTCGCCGTGCATGCCCTGGAGAATCCCCTGGTGCACGACGAGGTCGAGCAGATCCTGCGCTCCGGCACGACCGATCCCGCGCTCATGGCGCGCGCCGTCGAGCTGTTCGAGCAGGCCGGGTCGATTGCATACGCCCACGATTACGCCCTCGCCCGCATCGCCCGCGCAAAGGAGACGCTTTCCGGCATCAATCTCGACCCCGCGTGCCGCGAGCTTCTGCTCTCGATGGCGGACTTCTTCGTCGAACGGTTGAAGTAGCGCGCACCGACCCGCCCGTCGCCATGCCGTTCCCATGCGGGAGCGGTGGCGGCGCGGCGCGCAGCGCATGAAATTGCTACACTGATGGATACCGCGACCTTGCCGCATGCCCTGCGGGATGCCTTATCGCACCGCACGGGACGGGGCGGCGGTCGCTTGCACGCGACTTACGGAGAAAGGCTCTCCATGGACCCGATTGTCAACGGAATGACCGGCCCCGCCGTCGAGGACGTACAGACGCGTCTCGTCACCCTGGGCTACCACATCGAGACGAGCGAGCTCGACGAGCAGCGCTTCGGGGACGGCACGTCGGACGCCGTCAGGAGCTTCCGCGTGAGCCAGGGGCTCGCCGCCGACGACGCGGTCGACGCCGCCTGCTGGAGCCGCCTGGTCGACGCTTCCTATCGCCTGGGCGACCGCACGCTCTACCTGAGGCTCCCCAACTTCCACGGCGCCGATGTGGAAACGCTGCAGCATGCCCTCAACGTGCTGGGCTTCTCCTGCGGCGAGGCGGACGGCTACTTCGGGCCGCATACCGAGGCGGCACTGCAGCAGTTCCAGGAGAACGTGGGGCTGTTCGCCGACGGCATGGCGTTCCAGGACACCTTCAACTACATCAACCGCCTGCGCCATGTGTGGAAGGACAAGCCGTCGGTGAGCGAGACGGAGGAGCGCACCGGCTTCGCACGCGCCGCGAGCGTGCTCGAGCGCTACCGCATCGCCGTGATCGGCGAGGACCCCATCGCGCGCAACGTCGCCTCGCGCATGTGGAACATCGCCTCGGCGACGACGGATGATTCCGGCCTCATGCTCTGCGACGCCACCATCCCTGATAACGTCGACGTCACGCTCGTGATCGCGAGCGACGAGCAGGAGGATGACGAGCCCTGCGCGACCATCGTGCTCGCGACCTGCACGAGCCTGCCCAAGCGCATCCGCACCGCCATCGCCGCCGCGGACGAGCGCCCGGTGCGGCTGCGCATCGAGCTCACCGGCCTCACCCACTACGGCACGTTCACCTCGAGCGATGCGCAGGCGCTCGCCGTGCAGCTTCTCGACGGCGTTTGCGATGCGCTGAGCGATTAGGTACACTGGTTGGGCCCGCGACATCGTATGATGTCGCCTTGCAGCGCACCCCGCCCAGGGGGCGCTGCGGCATGATCTTGGGGCATCGTCCAGCGGCAGGACCCCGGTTTTTGGTGCCGGTTACGGGGGTTCGAATCCCTCTGCCCCAGCCATAGACTTCAAGCGGCCCAGAGCCTATGCAAGGCTCTGGGCCGCCTTCGTTTGAACGCACCCTTCAGAAGCGGGGCGGCGCGACAGGGGCACGGCGAAGCTCGGGCTTGCAGGCGCTTCGGGCGACGGCTACGCGCGGGCGCGCTCGCCCGCAGCGGGCTCCTCGCGCGACTCGCCATGACCGTAATGGGCACGGCCCATCTCGGTCCACTCGGGCTCCTCATCGGGGATGGAGCCGGCATCCTTGGTGAAGAACTCCTTCAGGCAGTTGTAGGCGACGATCACGCCGAGCACCATGAGCAGGATCGCGAAGACCAGCTGCAGGCCGGACGTGGCGATGACCGCCATGCCGCTCGCCTGGAGCGCGGTGATGCAGCCGATCGTGGACTGCACGAGCGAGGTGAAGGTGGAGCACAGCAGGAACACCACAGGCAGATAGAGCATGAAGCCCTTGCGGCCGGTGCACTTGCAGAAGACCGCGAGCATGATCATGGTCATGCCGCCGAGCAGCTGGTTGGACGCACCGAACAGCGGCCAGATGTTGGTGTAGCCGCCAAATGCCAACGCGAGACCCAGCGCGAGCGTGAGGACGGTCGCGACCCAGGTGTTGGAGAGCACCTTGGGCAGGCCGGTGAGCTCCGCCTGCTCGTCCTCGAGCGCGTCGTTGCTCTTGGCGAAGAACTCCTGGAAGGAGAGGCGGCCGATGCGCGCCACCGCGTCGACGGAGGTGAGCGCGAGCGCCGAGACGCACATGGTCATGAACACGGTCGCAAGCGTCGCATCCACGCCGAAGGCGGTCATGCCGCGGGCGATGCCCTGGCTGAAGATCTGGAACGGCGTGCCCACCGCGGCACCGAGGGCACCCGAGGTGTTGAGGTCGGTGAACATGATCGCGGCGACCACGATGGCGAGCACGCCCACGAAGGACTCGGCGACCATGGCGCCGTACCCCACCGGCAGCATATCGCGCTCGTTGCCGACCTGCTTGGACGAGGTGTTGGTGGAGACCAGGCTGTGGAAACCGGAGAGCGCGCCGCAGGCGACCGAGACGAACAGCAGCGGGAACACGAAGCTGCCGCCCTCGGCGAGCGCCCCGAAGTCGGCGACCGCAGGGGCGGTCATCGTGGCCTGGCCGGAGCCGGCGAGCACGAAGATGCCCACCACGGCGCATGCGATCATGACGATCATCATGATGCTCGTGAGGTAGTCGCGCGGCTGCTTGAGGGTCTGGATGGGCATGGCGGCGGCGAAGAGCAGGTAGACCGTGATGACGGCGAACCAACCGAGTTTATCAAGATAGACCGGGAACTGCATGCCGACGGCGAACATGGCGACGAACAGCACCACGGCGAGCAGGAGCTCGCGCCATCCGGAGAGCTGGAAGCGGCGGTTGATGTAACCGAACGCAATCGCCACGAACGTGAACAGGATCGAGATCGTGCCCGCGGCGCCGCCCGCATAGGAAGCCGCCGCATCGACGGCGCCCGCGGCGTCGAAGGTCGCCTGGAAGGTGCCAGCGACCATGTCGACGAAGGCCGCGATGACGATGATGGTGAACAGCCAGCTGAAGAGCAGGAAGAGCCTCCGCCCGGTGCGGCCGATGTACTTCTCGATAAGCTGCGCGAGCGACTTGCCGTTGTTCTTCACGCTGGCGTACAACGCGCCGAAGTCGTGCACGGCACCGAAGAAGATGCCACCCACGAGCACCCACAGCAGCACCGGCAGCCAGCCGAACATCATCGCGGCGATGGTGCCCGTCACCGGGCCCGCGCCGCAGATCGAGCTGAACTGGTGCGAGAACGCGGTGAATCGCGAGGCGGGCGAGAAGTTGCGCTCGTCTTCCATGCGCTTCGCGGGCGTAAGGGCCTCCGCGTCGACGCCCCAGGTCCGCGCGAGCCACCGCCCATAGAGAACGTACCCGGCGACGAGCACCACCGCCGAGATCGCAACGACGACCAATCCGTTCATGTGAACATCCCCCTTCAGGTGCTGAGACCTCGTGCCCCGGTATACGGGCAACAAAAACGGGACCGGTCGGTTGCATCCGACGGCCCCGTCAGGCCGCCCGCATAGCGCGCGGGCGGCATCATCTGCACGTCCGCGCTAGCTAATAATCGAGCTCGCAATGGATAGCAGATGCATGGTCATGTCTCAAAACCCATTTCATCCTCTGCGCGGGCACCCGCCCGCGCTCCGGTAAGACAGGGGTAGTATCGACCCTTTCGTCCATATCGTCAACAATGTTACGGGCATGTTGCCACGATGTTGCAAGACGTCGCACCCGGTGCCTACAGGGTCATGTTGGGATCGGCATCGACATCGAAGCCGGAGAAGTCCCCCTCCTGGAACTTGCGTCGGGCGACCTCCGCGATCATGGCGGCGTTATCGGTGCAGGCGTCTTGCGGCGGAAGCGTCACGCGCACGCCGCGCCGTCCGAGCTTTTCGGTGAGCAGCCGCCTGAGGTGCGGGTTCGCCGCGACGCCGCCGCCCAGGCAGTACTCGCGCGCGCCCGTCTCCTTGAGGGCGTCCCACGCCTTCTTGAACTGCACGTCGAAGACGGCGGCCTCGAACGATGCGGCCAGATCGGGCAGATGGATGGGCCGGCCCGCCGCGGCCTCCTGCTCGATGTAGGTCACCACGGCGGTCTTGAGCCCCGAGAGCGAGAAGCGGTAGTCGTGGCTGTGCATCATGGCGCGCGGGAACTCGATGGCCTCGGGGTCGCCCTGCTCGGCAAGGCGCGAGATGACAGGGCCGCCGGGGTAGCCCAGGCCGAGCGCCTTGGCGACCTTGTCGAACGCCTCGCCCACCGCATCGTCCAGCGTCTCGCCCAGCACCCGGTAATCGCCCCAGGCGCGCACGTGCACGAGCATGGTGTGCCCGCCCGAGACGAGCGTGAAGATGAACGGCGGCTTCAGGTCGGGCTGCGCGAGCAGGTTCGCGAAGAGGTGACCCTCCAGGTGGTTCACGCAGATGAGGGGCTTGCCCGCAGCGAAAGCGAGACCCTTGGCGAAGGCGACGCCCACCACGAGCGCCCCCACCAGCCCAGGCGCGTACGTCACGGCAACGGCATCGAGATCCGTCCACGACAGGTTCGGAACACCGAGCGAGGCGGCCGCAACGTCGAGGCACTCGTCGCACACGCCGCAGATCGCCTCGATGTGCTTGCGGCTTGCGATCTCAGGCACCACGCCGCCGAAACGCGCGTGAAAGTCGACCTGCGAGGCAACCACATCGGCGAGCAGTCGGCCCTC
>CASFIQ010000057.1 GCA_949294785.1 uncultured Collinsella sp. | reverse complement strand
ACGATTCGTACCAGATTCGTACCAGCAGCCCGAGCACCCCAGGTTCCAGCTCGTGCCCGGTACCTCTGACCTGCAAGTTTCTGAAGCGATTTAGCAAGTTCAACCAACGAACTGTCTCCTCGCGGGAGAACGGCAAGACCTACCCCGACGTCCAGAGCCTGCTTCTGCTCTCCGAGATCTTCGGCGCGTCCGTGGATTCCCTCATCAAAGGAGACGTGGAGACCATGACCGAGACCATCGACCGCGACGTCAAGACCATGAAGCGCCTGAGCTACATGATGCTCGGATTCCTGCTGCTCATGATCGTTGCCCTGATCTGGGCTTCTATCCAGGTATTCTCCTGGGATTGGCCGCTTCCGCAAACCGCGCCCACCTTCGTGCTCGCCCTCGTGCTGTGGGGCATCGCCATGTTCGCCGCCTGCTGGGTAGAGCGCATCAAGCGCGATCACGACCTCATCACCTATGGCGAGATCCTCGCCTACTGGAACGGCGAGACGGTTGACCGCGACACGGAGCGCGGGCGGCGCGAGCGCATGATCCCCAGTTGGATGAAGATGATCCGGACCATCGGCACGGTGCTTCTGGCGATGGCCGTCGGCGCCTTCATCGGCTACTGGGGCGCAGCACTTGCACATATGCTGCTGGGCTAATGGATCGCGCCGTTGCCTCACTATAATCCAGAAAAGAGGATAAATGAGCCGAATATCAAGACACGGGGCATTATGCGACTACCTTTTCCATTAAACGCCGTTCGGCGAGCTCGAAAACCAGCGGAGCGTTATCGCGGAGCATGCTCTCGAAGAAGTCAAGCTCGGCTTGCGAGAAACCACTGACATCATGCCATCGATAGGACGGGATAGAGCACTCGGCAGCGTCAAAACCCATATCAATCGGGCGCTCAATAGCGATATCGACGGTGCCGTCATCGTGCATCTCCGAATAGGCGAACTGCGTATCATCGGGCAACCTCATGTAACTCTAGAACATCGCCCCCCCACTCACGCGCTCAAAAGACTTGGCGCCGCCGTGCCGCCAAGAAGACACCGACACCCGCCGCGACGATCAGGAACGGCACCGCCCTGACAAACGCCCACTCGATTCCGTGGAGCATAGTTGCCATGACTGCGGTCTCCGGATCGCTCAAATCCCAACCCAGATACGGGCTTCCCAAGACGAACGCAGCCGCGAAGCCAATCGAGGTCGCAGCAAGCACGGCGACGGAGACGCCCTCAAGCACCGCCCGGCGTCGAATCCCTTGACGAGCGATCCAGAGGTTCACGGCCTCCAACTTCTCGGCAATCGCGCGCAAATCGCCCGCAGATTGCGAATCAACCGCCTCCGGAGCGGGCATCTCGCTCAGAAGGTCGTTCACGGAGACGTCGAGGGCGTTCGCCAGCGAGACAAGCAGATCGGCATCGGGCACCGAACGGCCTCGCTCCCATTTGGATATCGTCTGCCTCACCACGTTGAGCCTGGCGGCGAGCTCGATCTGAGAGAGCCCCTTCGCCTCCCGGGCCGCCCGAATGTTCTCGCTCAGCATCGCGCTCCCTTCGCTCGTCGTTCACATCCTGTCACCGTCAGTATTCCCACGAGGCACCCGTTGCCGCAAGCAACGCGCGATGACATCGTTCGATGCGCCGTCGCTCGTGCGCTACAGGCCGACGGCACGCAGCATGTCCGCGAGCTCGTCGGCGGAGTCGCGCATGCCGCGGCGAAACCATGTCTCCACCCAGCCATACAGAACATACGCCGCGTATGCGCTCGTGTAGGCGGCCTCGCGCGGAAGATTCGGGTCGAATCTGACGCTGGCAAGGATCGCGTCCTCCAGAAGGTGGGCGAGCCCGCGCTCGGCAAACAGCCCATAGAAGTCGCGGTGCTCGTCGAGATGCGCGAACAGCGACCGCACGAGGCCGCTCAGCGACCCCGCTCCCGCGGCGCGATCGGCCTCGCTCCAATCCATGAGATAGCGGTCGACCCGTTTTCTCAGCACGTCCTCCTTGCTCGCGAAGTTGCGGTAGAACGATGCCCGCCCCACGCCGGCGCGTGCGCAGAGCTCGCTCACCGATATCTCGTCCAGCGGGCGCCCCCTCATGAGGGAGACCAGCGCGTCCGTCAGATGCTCCACCACGTAGGCATTGCGTTCCGCATTGCCCCGCGCCGATACAGATGCGCCTGTTTGTCCCATTTTGCGCTCCCCTCTTGCCCGCGCGGGCCCGGCACCGGTACAGTCATTCTGCTGAGACAATTGTATCAGCATAAGATCGGTGCCATGGGCAATTTGGAAAGGGCTTAACGATGGGCAAGATGCTGCGCGTTGCCGGGACGGTACTCGGCGCCATCGCCGTCACCCTCGTCGTCGTCGCGGCACTCGTCTACTTCCTCGTGCTGCAATATCCCGAACTGGGCGATGACCCCGAGACCGGTCGCTGGTACCGCGTCTCCGACCCTGAGATGGTCTGCTCGGACGGCAGCCCCTACCGCGCGCTCTTCAAGAAGGGGTCTGGCGAGGGCGTGCTCGTCTACTTCGCGGGCGGCGGCGTGAGCATCAACGAGGAGACCGCTGCCGGGGACTTCTACAACAAGAGCGAGATCGGCATCGACGCCCTCGCCAACCTCACCATGAACATGGGCGGGATCGCAAGCGCGGTCGAAGGGAACCCCTTCGCCGACTGGAGCGTGATCGCCTTCCCCTACGCCACGGGAGACTTCCACGCCGGCACGGGCGACTTCCCCTATACCGATGCCGAGGGGCGCGAGCGCGTGCTCTACCACCACGGGTACACCAACTTCCGCCTCGTCATGGACCGCGTGGCGGAGCTCGGTGTCATGGGTGACGCGGACGCCGTGGTGGTCGCCGGGTACAGCGCGGGCGGATTCGCCTCCGCGCTGCTTGCCGACGACGTGTTCGGCGACTACTTCCCCGCCGCAGAAAGCAAGACGGTGCTCGTCGATTCGTCGCTACTGGTATACGACGACTGGCGCGTCGTAGCGGAAAACGTATGGGAGGCACCAGGGCACATCGCCGAACGACTCGCAAGCGACGATATAACCCTCGACTGCCTGGTGGCGCTGCGCGAGACCCGGGGTGATACGGTGAACATCCTCTTCGACTGTTCCACGCGCGACGGCGACCTCGCGAAGGTCCAGAACTACCTGGACGACGGCGTCATGGACGTGGACGAGACTCAGGCGGACGAGTTTGAGCAGCTGCTCGCGGAGCGGATTCCGGCATATCGGGAACGTGCGGGAGCGAACGTCTTCATATGGGACGGCCTTCCCTGGTACGACGATCCGAGCGACCTCACGCAGCACACCATCATCGCCACGCCGACGTGCTTTCTGCCGCTGGGCGCGAACGGCGAGTCCATAGCCCAGTGGCTCGCCGATGCCGTGGCGGGCAACGCCTACGACGTCGGACTGGAGCTCCTGGAGCAGCCGGAACGCGTAGTATCCTAGGGATGGACCGCGGAATCCGAGAGACGAATTCGAGGGGCGCCATGACGACGGAGACGAGCGGATACGACTCGACCTTGGCAGATATTCTCGCGCGCAACCGCGCCTATCTGGAGCGGGGCGGCACCGGCGAGCGGCCGGCGACGGGGCGCCCCGCCAAGCACCTTGCGATCGTCACCTGCATGGACGCGCGCCTGACGGAGCTTCTGCCGCACGCCCTCGGCATCCGCGACGGCGACGCCGCGCTCATCCAGGTCGCGGGTGCGACCATCGTGGACCCCTACGGCGAGGCTATGCGCTCGCTTCTCGTGGCAATCGCCGAGCTCGGCGTCACGAGCGTCCTGGTGATCGGCCACACCGACTGCGGAACCTGCGGCATGAAGGCGGACCATCTGCTCGCCGCCCTCGAACAGGCAGGCGTGCCCCACGGTGCCATCGAGGCGGAGCTCGCGCGCAAACCGCGTGCGCGTGAGGTCCTGACCGGATTCGACCACCTGGAG
>CASFIQ010000056.1 GCA_949294785.1 uncultured Collinsella sp. | reverse complement strand
ATTCCCTCCCGCCTCACGTTCGCATCATCAAAACTAATCAAAACGAATCAGATGGACAAGAATGCTCGGGATATACGGCACCAGATTACCGATTCGGCCTCAGTTCGCGTCAACAGCATGGTGCGCGCGTCGGCTCTCGGGCAACGTTTTCATCAAGGGACGCCCCGCGACGGAAGGGGCGGCGCGACGCGATAAAGGAGCGGACATGGCCAAACGGAAGCCAGGCATCAAGATCGTCACCATCGGCGGAGGTTCCAGCTACACCCCCGAGCTCATGGAGGGCTTCATCAAGCGCTACGACGAGCTCCCCATCCGCGAGATCTGGCTCGTGGACGTCGAGGAGGGCCGCGAGAAGGTCGAGACCGTGGGGGCGATGGCGCAGCGGATGTGGGATGCGACGCCCTACGACGTGAAGGTCCACATCACGTTCGACCGCCGCGAGGCGCTGCCCGGCGCCGACTTCGTGACCACGCAGTTCCGCGTGGGCTTGCTTTACGCGCGCATCAAGGACGAGCGCATCCCGCTCTCATATGGCATGCTCGGCCAGGAGACCAACGGCGCGGGCGGCATGTTCAAGGCCTTCCGCACCATCCCCGTCATCGGCCAGATCATCGAGGACATGCGCGAGCTCTGCCCCGAGGCCTGGCTCATCAACTTCACCAACCCGTCGGGCATGGTGACCGAGGCCGCCATCAAGCGCTTCGGATGGAAGCGGACCGTGGGCCTCTGCAACGTACCGGTGAACGCGATGATGAACGAGCCCGCGCTCATCGGTTACGGTGAGCATCCCGAGCGTCTCACCTACCGCTTCGTTGGTCTCAACCACTTCCATTGGCACAAGATCTTCGATGAGCACGGGGACGACATCACCGAACGCATCATCGCTCGCCTGAACGACGAGGAAAACGGCATGCCGGTGAACATCGCCTCGATCGACTTCCCGCAAAACCTGTTCGAGGCGGCGGGCCTCATGCCGTGCGCCTACCATCGCTATTACTACATGCACGAGCAGATGCTCAACCACCTGCTGGAGGACTTCTCGCGCGGCGAGTGCCGCGCCGAGCTGGTGAAAAAGACTGAAGACGAGCTCTTCGCCCTCTACCGTGACCCGAAGCTCGATCACAAACCGGAGCAACTTGCCCAGCGGGGCGGCGCGCACTATTCGGATGCCGCATGCGAGTGCATCAGCGCGATCGTGAACGATAAACGCGAGCACATGGTGGTCTCGTGCGAGAACCGTGGCGCAGTGCCCGACCTTAGCCCGACCTCGATCGTGGAGGTGTCGGCGATGATCGGCGCGCACGGCGCCGAGCCGGTGGCGTGGGGTCCGCTGGGGTCGGCAGAGAAGGGTTGGCTGCAGCTGATGAAGGCGATGGAGGAGTGCGTGATCGAGGCCGCCGTCACCGGCGATTACGGCGCGGCGCTGCAGGCCTTCTATCTGAATCCGCAGGTTGAAAACGGCGCCAAGACCCAGCGTGTGCTCGACGAGCTTCTGGTCGCGCACGAGCGCTACCTGCCGCAGTTCGCCGACACCATCGCCCGCCTCAAGGACGAGGGCGTCACCGTCAGCGATCCCACGGCAGCGCGCTTGGTAGCCGAGGGCCGCTGACAGAAGCTGCCGGCGCGTCGCCGTCCATGCGCGGTGAGGTACCGGGCGCGCGCGGGCCTGGAGATGGGTTCCCCTCTTGCGGGGTCCGGGAAACCGGGCTCCGTTTCTCTTTTCCCAGGGGGCGTTGCGAAACCGTTCGCAAGCAAGTTGTCAAGAAGATGCGGCCGGGTGCCGTTTATCGGCCGGACCGGACCGTCCACGGGGCGCGTTCACGTGTCCTGCTGGAGTTTGCTTGATGTTTTGGACCACCCGCCCCTATCGCGTTAATATGCTGCCGACGTTGATTCCGCCCGACCGTTCCGGCAGCCGTTCGCGGCAGCCGCCTGCGGCCACGGGCGCGATGCGCGAAATGCCGCGCCGAAAGGACAGACACCAACCATGAAGGCCATCATCCCCGCCGCCGGTCTCGGCACCCGCTTCCTGCCGTCCACGAAGTGCACCCCCAAGGAGATGCTCCCCGTGCTCGACAAGCCCGTCATCCAGTACGTGGTCGAGGAGGCGCTGGAGCCCGAGGAGGTCACGGACGCCATCATCGTGTCGAGCCCCGACAAGCCGTCGCTGCTCTCCTACTTCCAGCCCGACCTCTCGCTCGAGCAGCTCCTGCGCGGCCGCGGCAAGGAGGCCTACGCCGACGCCGTCGCCGAGGCGGGCGCCCTGCCCGTCGACTTCCGCTTCCAGTACAAGCCCAAGGGCCTGGGCCACGCCATCCGCTCCGCCGCCGACGCCGTCGCCGGCGAGAGCTTCCTGGTGCTGCTGGGCGACTACGTGGTGCCCGCCCGCGACATCTGCGACAAGATGCTCGCCGTCTCCGCCGAGCACGGCGGCGCCTCCGTCATCGCCGTGGCGCCGTGCGCGCCCGAGGAGGTGTCCCGCTACGGCGTGATCGCCGGCGAGCGCGCCGGCTCGCTGCCGGGCGCCGAGGGCGCCGGCGACGAGGAACCGGGTGCGGTGTGGCGCGTCTCCGGCCTCGTGGAGAAGCCCGAGGCGTCCGAGGCGCCGTCGAACCTCTACATCGTCGGCCGCTACCTGCTGAGCCCGCTCGTGATGGACCTCCTCGAGGACCAGACGCCCGGTGCCGGCGGCGAGATCCAGCTCACCGACGCCATGGAGCGCTCGCTCGACCGCGAGGCCATGTACGCCGTCGTGATCGACCCGCTCTCGGGCTACGACACGGGCACGCCCTCCGGCTGGATCGCCACGAACGCCCTCATGGCGGCCGCCGACCCGCGCTTCGCGGGCGGTTTCTGGGACGCCGTGGAGGAGCGCGGCGGCCTCAGCCGCTAGGGCCCTGCGGGGAGGCGCTGCGAGGGGCGTTCGCCTCGAGCGGCCTCGAGCGGATCGTGAACCGAACGTTTCGGACGGGACGGCCGAGGGGCCGTCCCGTCCGCGTTTCGACGTGCCTCGGCGTGCCCTTGCGGCGCGGGCGGGCAAGCGGGCGGCCAACTTTTCCGATTCCTTACGGATTTCGGGGCTCGTGGCCAATAATTGCGACAGCTTACGGGGTTCTCACCATGACATGCGAATTCGCGCAGGTCAGAGGAATATGCTCAGGCTTGCACACGTTTTTCCCGCTAGATCAAACAAGATGCGTTGATAAAACCGCAGGTCAGCGGATTATGCTCGCGTAAGCTATCGAAATTATTGGTCCCACAGGGGGTTCGCAGCGAAAGCTATCGTAAAAAATGGCCATGGGGCGCATCTCATGGGCTAGAAGAGACTTGCTCAGCGGGGCGGGCCCCGTCCCGGGTTGGACCGTACGCTTGCTCCGCGCCGTTCGCGGCGCACCGTCTTTTCGGTCGATGGCGGTATCGATGGCGCGTCATCGCGTGCGCACGCGCCCATAGGGACACATCGGTCCACACAAAACCCATGAACAGATGTTCGGAATCTACGGTCTGACCTGCGTGTTATCGAATAAAGAATTTTGCTACCCCAAAAGCACTCCAGAGTCAAGCTTTTTGTTGTCAAGCGGACGGGGATTGATAAACTATTAGGTTGCTATAACTGGCATCGTGCTGACGGTATGCCTCGAGCATCTTGAGAGCGAGGCATCGCTCCTGTCGCGTGGCAAGTTGGCACCGCATTCGATGCTGCGCGTCGGCAGCGAATGCCGGCACGGTATCAAACCGCCTTTTAGAAGGAGGAACGACCTGGTGGCTACGTTTATCCCGCAAGCAACACCAACCGAGAGGACTCGCCTCAACTTCGGCAAGATCGCCCAGGCGATGGAGCTCCCCAACCTCATCTCCGTTCAGAAGCAGTCCTTCGAGCGGTTCATGGGCGAGGGCCTGCGCGAGGCGTTCCGCGAGTCGAGTCCCATCCGCAGCCAGAACCACGTGCTCGAGGTGACCTTCGGCGAGCACCAGTTCGGCGACCCCTCCCATACGGTGGAGGAGTGCCGCGAGAAGGACATGACGTATCAGGCGCCGCTTCTGACCGAGGTCCGTCTCACCAACCGCGAGACCGGCGAGATCAAGGAGCAGCTCGTCTTCATGGGCGACTTCCCCATGATGACCGAGCAGGGCACCTTCATCATCAACGGCACCGAGCGCATCGTGGTCTCCCAGCTCGTCCGTTCCCCCGGCGTGTACTACAGCTCCGAGATGGACGGCGGCAAGCAGGTCTTCAAGGCCCAGGTCATTCCCGCCCGCGGCGCATGGCTCGAGTTCGAGGTCGATAAGCGCGACCAGCTCGTGGTCTCGATCGACCGCAAGCGCAAGCAGAGCGCGACCACGTTCCTCCGTGCGCTCGGCATCGCCGTCACCAATGACGAGATCATCGAGCTTCTGGGCGACTCCGACGTCGTGTCGCGCTCCATCGAGCGCGACACCGCGCTCACCCGCGAGGACGCCCTCATCGAGATCTACCGCCGCCTGCGCCCCGGCGAGCCGCCCACCGTCGACGCCTCCCGCAGCCTGCTCGAGGGCCTGCTCTTCAACAGCCAGCGCTACGACCTGGCTCGCGTGGGCCGCTACAAGGTCAACAAGAAGCTCGGCCTCTCCACCGGCGAGGACGTGCTCGTGCTCACCGACGAGGATATCGTTGCGACCCTGCGCTACCTGCTGGCGCTCGCCGCGGGCGAGCCCGGCTTCAAGTGCGACGACATCGACCACTTCGGCAACCGCCGCGTGCGCACCGTGGGCGAGCTCGTCGCCAACCAGTTCCGCATCGGCATGAGCCGCATGGAGCGCGTGGTCCGCGAGCGCATGAGCTCGCAGGACATCGACGAGATCACCCCGCAGTCGCTCATCAACATCCGCCCGATTGTGGCGGCCATCAAGGAGTTCTTCGGCTCGAGCCAGCTCTCCCAGTTCATGGACCAGTCCAACCCGCTCACCGGTCTTTCGCACAAGCGTACCCTCTCC
>CASFIQ010000055.1 GCA_949294785.1 uncultured Collinsella sp. | reverse complement strand
ACAGACCTGCGCCGAGAGGTTTCAAACATCATGGTTATGTCCAATCGTGGAATGGCGTGCAGAAACAGCGCGACGCCACAACAGCGCCGCTTTTTAGGCGCTCATCCACGTGACGAAAAGACCAACCACGACACCCCTCCTTCGCTGACTCAGTTCGGTAAACCATGTAATTTTAAGGAGGATAAAGTTCGTTTGTCAAGGATTGCCTGTCGGCAAGGACAATCCTTTCTTGCCATCCGATCCCTTTTGTATCTTTGGTTGCATTTACGTTACGCAGTTATTTATATCGTCAAAATTCCCAAGCAAAACGCTTTTATACACCATGCCCGCACAAGCGAAAAAGTCATTTCTAAACCCCAGCCATGAAATATGTCGACTTGGCTTTCCATCGAGCAGATACCTCCAACACCGCGGAAAACGAACCAAGCGCAAACCCTTGTATGTCCGTGCCTCGCACTATCAAAGCACGCAAGCGTCTCGATGGATAAAGTGGTCTCCTAATCGTCTGTATCTCAATTCGGAACAAAGGTTCTGGAAAAGGGGGACTGCAGCGCTAAACGCGAGCAATGCGTGTACGCTATCGGGAAACAGGACGCGCGCCGGGAAACCGACGGCCTGCATATCCCGTCTCACGCCGCGGCGCAATGGTGCGGGCGGGTCGCGCGCAGGGTTGCGCCCCTCTGGAAACCGGCCATCATCTCGATTGGGACCGAAACGAGGAAAGGGGAGCGAAATGAACGACATCCATGGCGAGGTCGGCGTCGACGTGGAGCGACTGCGCGCAGCCGACCCGGACGGCCTCTACCTCTTCATGCTGGAAGGCTACCCGTACATGATGACCTCCGCCCAGGTCGCGGAGTTCACCTGCGCCACCAGCCAGGAGGTGCGCCGCCTCCTCGCCCGCGGGGAGCTGAAGGGCTGCCGCGTGGGCAAGAAGTGGCTCGTGCCGAAGCTCGCCCTGCTGAACTACCTATATAAGAGTGAAGGCCGCGAAGGCCTGCAGTCCGCCTGACGGCCGGCGCCCCATGCAGCTGCTCCACTGCGACAAGCCGTACAACCTCGACGAGGCGGCCGCGAGGCGCGGCGCCCCGCGGCGAAAGCGCAAGGACTCGCGCACCACCGCCTACGAGCTCACCATCCGCATCCCCGAGGAGCACCGCCGCCATTTCGGCGGGAAGAAGAAGCTCACCCGCGTGGTGTTCGCCCTCAACAAGAAGGTCGACCTCAAAGGGCAGGTCCGCGCCTTCGAGGAGGAGAAGAACGCGGTCCTCGGCCTCGCGCTCGAGGCGCGGGGCGGCGGCTCGCTCGACGCCGCCGCCTGGGCGGCGATGCCCTTCGGGGAGTACGCGGAGAGGTACGTCGAGCGCCGGGTCGGGGTGATCTCCCCCGCGTCGACCGCCAACGAGAGGCGCTACCTGAAGTACGCCAAGGCGACGATAGGGCCGATCCCCCTGAAAGAGCTCGTCGCCGAGGACGTCGAGCGCTGCGTGCTCGCGGTGCCCCGCCTGTCCGAGGAGTGGGCGCTCGAGAAGAGGAGGCGCGAGGAGGAGAACAGGGAGAGGCTGCGGCAGGAGGGGAGGCTCAAGAGGAGGGCCCCTTTCTCGCCTGTGCGCGTCGCCGGGCCGGCGATGCAGTCCAAGGTGCTCAAGTTCGTGCGCGAGGTCCTGGGCGACGCCGTCGACCGCGAGCACGTCGGGCGCAACGTCGCCAAGAAGCGCTTCCTCTCCAAGAGCTTCAGGAAGGGCCGGCCCCTCATCGACCCGCTGATGGAGGACGAGGCGGGGATGTTCCTCGAGGAGGCGTCGTCCCTCCCCCTCGGCATGACCAAGGTGGCCGTGCTCATCCTGTTCTCCACAGGCATGCGCCCGGAGGAGATGCTCGCCCTGCGCGTCGGGGCATTCGTTCCCGCCGGGGAGGGGGACGACGCGCAGGTGCGGATCGTGGCGGCCCAGCGCGCGGGGAGGATAGAGAACTACACCAAGTCCGACAGCTCGATGCGCACGGTCCCGCTCGACCGGTACACGGCGTCGGTCGTGGAGGCGTGGATAGTGGAGAAGAGGCGCGCCCTCGACGAGATGGGGCTCGTCCTCAGGAGCTCGACGCCGCTTCTGGGCGAGACGGGCAACCCCTGGAGCTACAACTCGTTCAAGAAGAGGTGGGATGCGTTCGTCCGGAAGGCGGGGTTCGCCGGCACGAGGCCCTACGCCCTGCGCCACACCTTCGCGACCATCAACCTCGCCCGGGGCGAGAACATAAAGACGGTGTCGGTACTCCTCGGGCACGCCGACGCGTCCTACACGCTCGACCTCTACGTCGGATTCATCCCGGCCACCACGAGGGGGCTCGCGAACCGCTACGTCGGCAGGCTCGTTCCAGGGCTCGTGGACGGCGGGGAAAAGCATGGACTTAAGGAGGATTTCCGGTGACAAAGCTGCGCGATACGTTATACTGTCTTTCGCTAAATTGCGGGCGTGGTTCAATGGTAGAACTTGAGCTTCCCAAGCTTACAACGCGGGTTCGATTCCCGTCGCCCGCTCCAGACCTGACCGGGCATCATCGCTTCTCGATGGTGCCCGTTTTGCGTTTCAAAGGGGGTTAATTCTTCCAGTTTTTTCCAGTATACTTTCCAGTATCTGGTAGTTGTAATGTCTGACATTCAAGAAAGGGGCAGGTCAGAAGGGATTCATGAACCGCAGGAAGGCTTGCAGGGCAAAAGCTTCCCAAGCTGACACTCGCGGGTTCGAGTCCCGTTGCCCGCTCCAGCGCATACGAGAACCGGGGTCCTTGCGGCTCCGGTTTTTTCATGCCGATGGTTTGAAGATGATGCGGCAAACTTTCGCTTTTGGGATGACCGGGGCCGGCTTCACATCGGGGGATGGGAGAATGGGACGGACGGATTGGAGGTTTCCGTGCCCGATCGTTTCGACAACGCACGCCCGCATCGCGCTCGCAGCACCGCCGCGCCGTGTCCGCGCCGTGCAGATGCGGATGTCCAATGGGACCCCATGCCGGACGATGAGTGGCGCCTTGCGCAGGGGGACGACCTCGCCGCAGCCGGCATCGCGTCGAACGCGCCGGTGGGCTCTGCCGCCTCCGCGGCGCCCGCAACGCGCACCCGCGTCATCGATCCCGCCTCCATCCCGTCCCGCGCGGCGTCTGTTCCGTCCTCCCCCCAAACCATCCATACGACCGATTGCCCTGAATCCCCGGTGGAGTTTGAATCCCCGGCGGCGGGAAGGACCGTCGCGACGTCGCAGGAATGGAGGGGATCGCGCCGGCGCGCCGTATCGCCGTCTTCCACCGCCCCGCAGCGCCGAATCTCCTCGGCGGTGCCGGCGACGCCGATATCGTCGGCGGTTTCTGCTACTGAAAACGGGAAATCGGCGAACAGGTCGTCCGCCCGCCGGCGCGACGATGGCCCTGCGAATGATGGAACCTCGGGACGGCGCCCTCGCGCACCCAAGCGCGCCAAGCACGGCTGCCTGAGCATGCTGCTATGGCTTGTCATGCTCGCCGTCCTCGCGGTCATGGCGGCGCGCTGCCTGCCCGCCGACCTTGCGGACGGTCGCGCCATCCCCGAGCTCGTTTCCTTCGTGCCGCTGCTGTTCGCACCGATCCTGGTGTGTCTGGTCCTTGCGCTGCTCTGGCGCCGCCGCCTGCTCACGGTGGTGGCGGTCGCCGCGCTGGCGGTCATGTTCTGGTGGCATCACGGCTACTTCATCCCGACCGCGCGCGTGTCCGATGCCGCCCGCGCCGCCGTGCAGACGGCGGATGCCTCCGATAACGCCGCGCGGATCATGACCGTGAACACGCTGAACGGCTACGCCGACGCCGCGCAGATCGTCCAGATCTGTCGCGACGAGCATATCGAGGTGCTCTGCATCCAGGAGGCGCCGGATTACATGATCGCCGACCTGGATAACGCCGGCATCGCCGAGGTGCTGCCCTACCGGGTGGTTTCCGCCGGCGCATCCACGATCAACAACGGCGGCCGCAACGCCATCTTCACCCTGGCACCCATCTCCAACCCCTCGGAGAACCTCCTGCCCATCGAGACGAGTTCCATGCCCGCCGCTACCATCCGGGTGGGGAACCGCGAGGTGCGCATCGTGAGCGTGCATCCCAATTCGCCCACCAAGGGTGCGCAGGATGTGTGGGAGCGCGGGCTCTCCGTCATCCAATCGCTTTCCGACTACGATCACGCCTACGTGATCATGGGCGACTTCAACTCGACCTGGGACCACGCTCATTTCCGGCAGCTTTTGGGGAGCTCCTTCGTGGACGCCGGCGAGCAGGCGGGCGAGGGGTTCCACATGACCTACCCCTCGGGAGGGGCCATTCCCTCCCTGATCGAGATCGATCACATCGTCTACGCGCGCGACCGCGGTATCGTGGTGAGCGACCTCAAGACCGTTGAGGTCGCGGGAACCGACCACCGTGCCCTTATCGCGACGCTCGAGGCGAACTGACCTGTGGAATCCCGATGGGATTCCGGTCCATTTCCCCGTTTGCGTATGGAAAAGCCTCAGGCAGGCACATCGAATCGGTCCTGTTTGAGACCCAACGAGTCGCCGCTTGTTTGAAAAAGCGGCTTTTTCAGTCAGATTTCGGTCAGATTCTTTCCGATGCCGGTCGGAAAACGGTCAGATGCCTGTGGCATACTCGGCCGAGATATGGAAGTCATGAGGGGGCGGACCCGTGCATCCTTGAGCTTTACCAAGGTTGCGGCTATAGTTACGGAGTCCTTTCCTGCTCCGGGCGCACCTTCACGACCCGGGGCCTTATGTCCAGAGGAGGTGACCAAATGAAGGCCTATGAACTGCTGTTTTTTGTCAATCCGTCGCTCGACCCCGAGACGCGTCTCGCCGTCATGAAGCGTATCGACAACGCGATCGCCCAGGGCAACGGCACGGTTGACAAGGTTGACGAGTGGGGCAAGCGCAAGCTCGCCTACGAGGTCAACAACCTCACCGAAGGTGACTACACCCTCATCAACTTCCATGCAGATCCGTCTCAGATCGACGAGCTCGACCGCGTTCTGCGCATCACCGATGCCGTGGAGCGTCATATGATCGTGCGTCGTGACGACATGGAGTAAGCATCGCGTAACGCGGGCATGCCCGCGGGGGCCGCGCGGCCCCATCCCATGAGAGGTAGTGAGCAAACGATGAGCATCAACCGAGTGAACATCTCCGGCAACCTCACCCGCGACCCGGAGCTCCGCGCCACGGCGGGCGGCACGCAGGTGCTGTCCTTCGGCGTGGCCGTGAACGACCGGAGGCGCAACCCGCAGACCGGCGACTGGGAGGACTACCCCAACTTCGTCGACTGCACCATGTTCGGCACCCGTGCCGAGGCGGTGAGCCGCTACCTTTCCAAGGGCGCGAAGGTCGCCATCGAGGGCAAGCTGCGCTACAGCAGCTGGGAGCGCGACGGCCAGCGCCGCAGCAAGCTCGAGGTCATCGTCGATGAGATCGAGTTCATGAGCCGCGGCAACGGCGGTCAGGGCTCGGGGTACGGTCAGGGTCAGGGCTATGCGCCCGCGCCCCAGGGCCAGCCCCAGCGTCCCATGCCCCAGGCGCCCGTTCAGACCCCGCCTGCGGTGGAGGTCTACGATGAGGACATCCCGTTCTAGCATCCGGGTGACCGGAGCCGGCGGGATACCCCAGCTTCTGTGAGAGGGCGGGCGACGAGCCTGCCAAACGAAAGGTATTTTGACATGGCTAATGATTACTCAGCACGTCAGCCGCGTCGTAAGTACTGCCAGTTCTGCAAGGAGAACACCGAGTATATCGACTACAAGGATACTCAGCTCCTTCGCAAGTACATGACCGACCGCGGCAAGATCAAGCCGCGCCGCGTCACCGGCGCTTGCACGCAGCATCAGCACGACATCGCGAACGCCATCAAGCGCGCTCGCGAGATGGCCCTGCTTCCCTACGCGGTGCCCGTGGTTTCCTCCCGCGGCGAGCGTCGTCGCGGCTAGCAGGCGCTCGTAACGGAGGGATGATGGATCCCCTCGACCACGAGAAGCGCCCCACCTCGGATTCGCTGGTTCCCGCTACCGGGAACGGTGCGGACGGGGAGGCAGGTCAGATCCGCGTGAGCTGGCTCTGGCTGGTGGGCGTCGGTGCCGCGACCGCCATGGTCGCCTGGTATCCGTCGTTCGGTGTCATCGTGTTGGGAGCGGTGCTCCGCGCCGTGTTCCAGGGCCTCAAGGGCCCGGGGGCCGCCGCCTCAGCGGCGGTGTGCGCAGGCGTCGTCATCGCGTTCGCAATCGGCGTCTCGCCCGATGCGGCGGTCGTCCTCGCGCCGGTTGTCGTCACGGCGTTCGCCGTGGTGGCGCTGATGTGGGCGGGACATGCGACGGTCACCTCCATATCGATGGTGATCGCGCTCGTATCCGGGGCATCCATCGCGTGGGACGCCTTCGCGGCGTTTCGCGCGGATACGGATCTCGCTACCGTGACCGTGAGCTACCTGAGCTCGATCGGTCATGCGGTGGCGGGGGACGGTGTCGAGGGAACCCTCGTCATGGCGGAGCTCACGCCATGGATCGAGGCGCTGTGGCCGGTGATCTATCCGCTTTCGGCGGTGGTCAACGCGGCCATGGCAGCATTCGGAGCGTTGCTCGCGGTCTCGCGTCTGGGCGTTCGCGCCCCGCATATCGCGCGGTTCGACGCACCGATGTGGGCGGTCGGCCTGCTGGCGGTCGCGCTTCTGGGTCTGGGTGCCGCCTTGGGCGGCATGGCGGACTCGGAGGTGCTCCTCACCGGGTCGGCATCGGTCCTCATGTGCCTCAGGGCGATCTTCGTCCTACAGGGATACGGGGTCGCGTCCGTCCTGCTCAACCGCTGGCATGCGGGCTGCGTGGGACACGTCCTGTTCCTGATCCTCTCCGTTTGGGCGGAGGCGACGTTCTATCTTATGGGCGTCGTCGGGCTGGTGGACGTCTGGGCGAACTTCCGCGGTCTCGACCGTGGGCGCTCGCGCGTCACACCGGCATGATTGAGACAGCGCCGCGTATGCGGCGCGCAGGTTAGGAGATCTCATGAAAGTCATTCTTCTTGGTGAGATCAAGGGCAAGGGTGGCGAAGGCGATATCATCGATGTCGCCCAGGGTTACGCCGAGAACTACCTCTTCCCCAAGAAGCTCGCCGTTGCGGCCACCAAGGGCAACCTGAAGCAGCTCGAGGAGCGTCGCAACAACATCGCCAAGCGCGAGGTCGTCCGCATGGCGGACGCCAACAGCCTCAAGGAGACCCTTGAAGGCAAGCAGGTCACCGTCGACGCCAAGGTCGGCGACGAGGGCATCCTGTTCGGTTCCGTGACCGCTGCCATGATCGCCGATGCGATCGCCGCGCAGCTGGGTGTCGAGATCGATCGCAAGCGCATCGAGCTGGGCAAGCCCATCAAGGTCGCCGGTGCCCACCAGGTCACCATCTCCCTCTACCGTGACGTCCGCGCCACCGTTGTGGTGCTCGTCGGCGTCTCCGGCGAGGAGACCGCCGAGGCCGAGGAGGCCGTTGAGGCTCCCGAGGCCGAGGACGCCGAGGTGGCCGAGGAGGCTGTCGCCGACGCCGAGTAGCGTCGCGACCGCATCGTCTATGCGAGGGTCCTTCCCGGGACGGGCAGTCCGGGGAAGGGCCCTTTTTCGGTGGTATGGATGCAGGACGGTCGGACGCGGGACGCGGGGACATCGCCCGTCGCGGCCTTGACAGATTTCCCATGCGAGAAATCCACAGCTCGCCTACGGGAAAACGGGAAAAACGATGGTCGTGGGGAGCGATATTAAGCAGGCTCAGCCGTCGATGATTTGTTCGATATGCATGCATCTGCCTGCGTATTGTATATTGACACTAAAACTACCTGCGGTTTCACGAAACCTACAAATATCATTTGCAAGTTTCTCCGTAAAGCGGAGGTAAGCGTCGAATAACCGCAGGTAAGCATGTTGGTGTGGAAAACCCGCTGCTTCAACTGCGAAAAAATGTGGAAAACGTTGAAAAGCTTCTTTTGCGCAGGCGAGTGTCGAGGCGTTTTCCTCACCATCCGTGGAAAGAAAAAAGCACGCGCATGTGACCTGCGAAAACGCTTCGCTGGCGTAGTATTGATGCTCCCGAACGGGAGGATGGGCGCACCTTCATCGCGCTCGCGATGGGAATACCGCCGCGGTGGCAAACCGCGCGGACGATGAGATATGAACGGAGGGCATCGCCCGTGCCGAGCGATTACGGATGGGAACTCAGGGGTGCGGCGCCGACCGCCGAGCTCGCCCGCCAGGGGCAGGGCCTCCCCAACAACACCGAGGCCGAGGCGACGGTCCTCGCCGCCATGCTCCTCTCGCCCGAGGTGGTGTCGGACGCGACCTCCCAGCTTCGGACCGATGATTTCTACCGCCCCGCGCACCGGGCGCTCTTCCAGGCCATGGCCGAGATGAACGAGCGGAACATCCCAATCGACTCCATCTCCGTCATCGACTACCTGAACTCGGTCGACAAGCTCTCCGCCGTCGGCGGCGAGGCGTACATCCTCGAGCTGGTGGGAAACACGCTCTCGCTCGTCAACTGGCAGCATCATGCCGAGATCGTGCGCCGCGACAGCATGCTGCGCGAGATCATCGGCGCCACCAACCAGATCAACGCGCTGGCCTACGATGCGCCGCTCGACACCAAGGAGGTCGTCGAGCGCGCCGAGAGCATGCTGCTCTCCGTTACCGAGCGCGAGGTGTCGAGCGCCTACCGCACGCTCACCGAGTTCATGATCGAGGCATACGACGAGGCGGCCGAGGTATGCGCCGCAGGCGGTGCCGCGCACGGTGTGCCCACGGGATTCAACGGCCTGGACCGGCTGCTTCTGGGCTTCCGCGAGGGACAGCTCGTCATCGTGGGCGCGCGCCCGGCGGTCGGCAAGACCTCGTTCGCGCTCAACCTCGCCTTGAACGCGGCGGCCGCCGGATTCACCGTGGGCTTCTTCTCGCTGGAGATGAGCGGCAAGGAGATCGCCCAGCGCCTCATCTGCGCGCACGCCACGCTCTCCATCTCCGATTTCCGCACGGGCAAGATCACGGCCGAGCAATGGGCCAACATCAACGAGGCCACGCAGGAGCTCTCCAAGCTCGACATCCTGATCGACGACACCCCGGGCACCACGGTGACCGAGATCCGCGCGAAGGCGCGCCGCATGCTCCACAACAAGGAGCACGCGATCATCATCCTGGACTACCTGCAGCTGGTGAGCCCGCCGCCGGGCCGCCGCGCCGAGAGCCGTACGGTCGAGGTGTCCGAGATGAGCCGTGGCCTCAAGATCATGGCGAAGGACCTGGGTATTCCCGTCATCGCGCTCAGCCAGCTCTCGCGCGCGGTGGAGAGCCGCACAGGCAAGCGCCCGCAGCTCTCCGACCTGCGCGAATCGGGCTCGATCGAGCAGGACGCCGACATCGTCATGTTCCTGGACCGTTCGGCTGACGAGCACGAGGCGAGCCGTGACGACCGCCCGGACCTGGGTGTGACGCGCGTGATCGTGGCGAAGAACCGCTCCGGCCCCATCGGCGATGTGGACCTCATCTTCGTGCCTGCCTCGACCAAGTTCTATGAGCTTGATGCGATGCACGACGAGGGATGACGGGCGCCTCTCCCCGCGGATATAATGGAGGATGTTGTTGCACGTCCGGCAGGGCGAACGCGCCCGGCCGGCATGGATTTTCAAGGAGCGCGACATGTCGTCGACAGTGTTGGTGGGGACCCAGTGGGGCGATGAGGGCAAGGGCAAGATCTGCGACCTTATCGCGGGGCAGTTTGACTGCGTGGTCCGCTACCAGGGCGGGAACAACGCCGGCCACACCATCCAGGTGGGGGAGCGCAAGTACGGCCTGCACCAGGTTCCCTCGGGCATCATGTACCCGGACTGCATCTCGGTCATCGGCAACGGCTGCGTGGTGAACCCCGCCGTCCTGCTGGAAGAGATCGACATGTTCGAGCGCGACGGCATCTCGACCAAGAACCTGAAGGTCTCGGGCAATGCGCATATCATCATGCCCTACCACATGGACCTCGACGGCGCGTACGAGCAGCTGCTGGGCGATCACAGCATCGGCACCACCAAGCGCGGCATCGGCCCGTGCTATCAGGATAAGATGGCACGCATCGGCCTGCGCATGCAGGACATGCTGGACGAGGGCGTGTTCCGTGAGAAGCTCGGCCGCGCGCTCGACCGCGTGAACCCGCAGCTGGAGAAGATCTTCGGGCTCGCCACCTATACGGTCGAGCAGATCTGCGCCGACTACCTGCCCATGGCCGAGCGCCTGCGCCCCTATATCGCCGAGACCGGCCGCCTGCTGAACGATATGGTCGATGCCGGCAAGAAGATCCTCTTCGAGGGCGCCCAGGCGACGCTGCTCGATATCGATTACGGCACCTACCCGTACGTGACCTCGTCCAACTGCACCGCCGGCGGCGCCGTGACGGGTACCGGCGTGGGCATGAAGAACATGGACCGCGTGCTGGGCATCATGAAGGCCTACATCACCCGCGTGGGCGAGGGCCCCATGCCCACCGAGCTCGCGTACGAGACGCCTGAGGGCCACACCCTCACCGAGCAGGGATACGAGTACGGCGTCACCACCGGTCGCCGCCGCCGCTGCGGTTGGTTCGACGGCGTGATCGCCAACTACGCCGCCCGTGTGAACGGGCTCACGGACATCGCCCTCACCAAGCTCGACGTGCTGGGCGCCTTCGACACCATCAAGGTCTGCGTGGCCTACGAGGTGGCGGGCGAGCGCTACACCACGGTCCCCGAGCACGAGGAGCACTTCGCCAACGCGGTTCCCGTGTTCGAGGAGCTGCCCGGCTGGAAGTGCGATATCTCCGCCTGCCGCAGCTTCGACGAGCTGCCGGCGCCGGCGCAGGCGTATGTGCGCCGCGTGGAGGAGCTGGCGGGCACCAAGGTCTCGTTCGTCTCGGTCGGCCCCGACCGCGAGCAGACCATCGTGCGCGACTGGAAGTAGGGACGTAGGAAACGGCGACTTCGGCGGGCTGTCCGGTCCGCCGTCTCGTTAGGCGCAGCCGCCACCCGGCGGTGCAACCGAACGAAGCGGAGTCATATTCGTGAAAGAGAGGCTGTGCCATGGGATCGTTTGCGGTTGTGACGGATTCGGCGGCTGATATCCCGCAGGAGCTCGCGGCGCGCCTGGGCGTCCATGTGGTTCCGCTGCATGTGGTCTACCACGGCACGGACTATCGCGACGGTGTGGATATCACCACCCCGGCCCTGCTGCGCCAGATGGCGGATGCGGACGACCTGCCGGTCACCTCGCAGCCCACGCCCGCCGACTTCCTGGATGTCTACAAGGAGCTCTTCCACTCCGGCGTGACCCAGATTCTCTCGATCCACCTCTCCCGTGCCCTCTCCGCGACCATCGAGAGCGCCCGCGCCATCGCCGGGCTCATCCCGGAGGGGCTGCGCTTGGAGGTGGTCGACTCCTGCAGCGCCACGGTCGCCCAGGGCGCCATGGCCATGGAGGCCGCCGTCATCGCCCAGCGGGGCGGCTCCATCGAGGAGGCGCTCGAGCGCATAGGCGCCATCCAGGATGCCTACCGCATCCACTTCGTGCCCAACACCCTGGAGAACCTGGTCAAGGGAGGCCGCGCCACCAAGGCGCAGGGCCTGGTGACCTCGCTGCTGAACATCAGGCTGGTGATCGGCCTCGAGCGCGATGGGTCCATCGAGGTGGAGAACAAGGCGAAGGGCGCCAAGGGGGCCATCTCCTATATGGCGAAGCGCGTCGCCGCCGCTGCTGCCGAGTGCGGCCCGCTCGTGCTCTACCTGCTGCACACCGATGCCGAGGACCTCGCCCGCAAGATCGAGGAGGCCGTCCGCAAGACCGGTGCCCCCGTGCGCGTCCTCACGGATGCGACCATCGGCCCGGTCATCGCCACGCACGTGGGCGCGGGCGCAATGGGCGTCTTCTACTTTCCCGAGGCGCTGCACGCGCCCGAGCTGGACGATATCTCGACCTACCTCACCCCGCAGTTCTAAGCGGCCCGCGACCGGGGGCCGCCGCTTCGTTAGGAGGAGCACATGTCCGATACGATCAACATCCTGCTTCTGGGCAGCGGCGGCCGCGAGCACGCGCTCGCCGTCAAGCTCGCCGAGAGCCCGCGCTGCGGCGAGCTCTTCATCGCGCCGGGCAACGGCGGCACGCTCGAGGTGGGCGAGAACGTCGCGCTCGACGAGAACGATCCCGAGGCGGTCGCCGATTTCGCGCGCGAGACCGGCTGCGGCCTGGTGGTGATCGGTCCCGAGGCCCCGCTCGTAGTGGGTGTGGCGGACGCCGTGCGCGCCGCGGGCATCCCCTGCTTCGGCCCGGGCGCGGCCGGCGCGCGCATGGAGGGCTCCAAGCAGTTCTCCAAGGAGCTCATGGACCGCGCGGGCATTCCCACCGCGGCCTACGGTGCGTTCACCGACGAGGAGTCGGCTGCCGCCTACGTGCGCGAGCAGGGCGCACCCGTGGTCGTGAAGGCCGACGGCCTTGCCGCGGGCAAGGGCGTGGTGGTCGCCGCGACCGTCGACGAGGCGCTCGAGGCGGTGCACGAGTGCTTCGCCGGCGCCTTCGGCGAGGCGGGCTCCACCGTGGTGGTGGAGGAGTGCCTTACCGGACCGGAGTGCTCGCTGCTCGCGTTCACCGACGGCAAGACCGTGCGCCCCATGGACACCTCGCAAGATCACAAGCGAGCGCTCGAGGGCGACCGCGGCCCCAACACCGGCGGCATGGGTGTCTACAGCCCCGTGCCCATCGTGACCGCAGACGAGCTCGCGCAGATGCAGCAGGTCATGGTGGATACCGTGGCCGAGCTCGCTGCCGAGGGCATCGACTACCGCGGCTGCCTCTACGGCGGCTTCATGCTTACGCCGCAGGGTCCCAAGGTCCTCGAGTTCAACGCGCGCTTCGGCGACCCGGAGACCCAGGTCATCCTGCCGCGTTTGAAGAACGACCTGGTGGAGGTCATGCTTGCCTGCGCCAACCAGACGCTCGACCAGGTGGGGCTCAGCTGGCGCGACGAGTGGGCGGTGAGCGTCGTCCTCACCTCTGCCGGCTATCCGGGCAGCTATGAGAAGGGCAAGGTCATCACCGGTATCGATGATGCCGCCGCCATGGAGGACGTGACCGTCTACCATGCCGGCACCGCCGTGAACGAGGCGGGCGAGGTGGTGACCGCAGGCGGCCGCGTGCTCGATGTGACCGCGCTGGGTGCCACCTTCGAGGCAGCCCGCAACCGCGCGTACGAGGCGTGCGAGAAGATCGACTTCGAGGGCAAGACGCTCCGCCATGACATCGGCTTGCGCGCGCTCAAGGGCCGCAGCGCCTGGGAGGCATAGGGTCGCATCAATCCGCACACTTATATATACCGTCCGCACGAACAGCGCGCCGGGAGCCCGCAACGGCTCCCGGCGCGTTTTGGTTCCCCTGCGTTCCATGCCGCCGGTCGCCTGCCCTTGCTGCTCATCGTCGTATCGTTTGTTCAATAGTTTGCGTATTGCCGGTGATTCTTGTGTTTTATAAACTGCGTATTGCTGATAATTCAACTCCATAAACATGATGTTCGCCTGTATCGGCGCGAGCCGCTCATCATAGGAGCTATCGGCCTGATCAGGGGTACTTGCTGGTTGGCGATATGCTGCAGAGCGTCGCTGCCTGTCTTGAGAAAGACCGCGACTTCTTCGCATCGGATATCGAGAAGCATAACGAGTACGAGGGTGTATCCCGTAGAAGTGAAATCAGCGAAGAACTACTCCGCCATCTCCTACGGTGCGCTTAAGAAGCGGTTCGGCAAGTGCATCGGCGGTTCGTTTATCATTCACCCGAAACCTTTGTTGCAAGATGAGGATGGGTTGCGGGTGCCTACGTATATGGCGTTCTGCTTGGCCGAGCAGCGATTCTAAGAAACCAAATCGCCTTAAACCATGTATTCCGAGCTAAGGAGAGAGCTAGGTCGCAGACCTTTTCGGTGAACGGGTTCTCACTGCTAGACACCGCCAATCCTTCACCTTCCCGTTTGATTACCGGGGGGGGGACGTTTCAATTGAATAGCCGCCAGCCGATGATGCTACGCATCTCGGTTGGGGATCTTTGACGCGCTTCGTTACGAGGCTGTGCGGTGCCGCTGATGCCGAGCGAGCCCCGGGGTGCGCTCTTTTCCCGCCGCGATATTCGCAACCGAAACGCAGCAGGTCCGACGGGAAGGAGAACGGGCGATGTTGAAGCAAGTGAAGCGCCTGATGGGAGGTGTCGCTGCCATCGGCCTGGCGCTGATAATGTTGCCGACTCCGGTGTTCGCTGCCGAGGGCGACGTGGCCCAGATCGGCGATCAGACGTATGCGACGCTGGATGATGCCATCGCCGCGGCAAACAGCGGGGATACGATTGAGCTGCTCGCCGATGCGCAGGTGACCAAGACGCTCAATAAGACGATGACCATCGACGGCAACAATCATGTTCTTACCTCGAAAGACGTTCGATATGGTTTCGGCGTCAAAGGTGAGGTCATTCATTTGACGCTCAAGAACATGACGGCGAACTTCGATTACACCATCGAGGTGGAAAACCCCACCTATAACTCTGATCTCAGCTTGTTCTACATCAACGCGAACACCGATTTTACGTTCGAGAATGTGACCATGAACATGGACGGTTCAGGTGCGTCAAACCGTCTGCATGGTTTTTATTTCGATGGCGGTAGCACGGGTGACTTTAAGCTCATCGATTCAACTCTCGAGATTAAGAACTTCCCCGAGGACGCATTCGAG
>CASFIQ010000054.1 GCA_949294785.1 uncultured Collinsella sp. | reverse complement strand
GGCCAAGAAGGACATGATGGTCTCGAACATGAATTACCCCCGGTAGCGGCGCGGGAAACGGGACATCTTGAGGCGCAGCGGGCCTGAACCACTAACAGTAGCAGCTTACGTGGCATATGTTTCCCGTATATGACAAGGCGTCAAAACGCCCATGACTACCGTGGCACCGCTCGCCAGACGACAAGGCGCGGCAACAGCGGGCCGCTTACCACCGCTCTTCGAGCAGCCGGCCGGGGAGCTCCACCGACTCGGCGAAGACATGCTCGAAGAAATCCGAGTTCAGCAGCTGGTAAACCGGGTTCTGGTCCCCATGATTGGTGCGTACGATCTCATGCGCCACACCCACCGTGGCACGCAGGGCGTCCTCTTCGATCGGGTACTGCGGGAACGCCGCCGCCGCTGCGATGAGACGCGGGGTGACGCGCGGCAGCGAGTCGATGGGGAGCGCCCTGCCGAAGCGGTCGAAGTCCCCCTGCTTCTTGATGCGGAAGCCCTCGCTGGGGCGGTCCCCATGCGCATCGAGAAACTCGTTCACGCGCGTGTTCCAGAGGTTGTCGGCAACAAGATGCAGCCAACAGCCCAGCACCAGATCGAAAACGGACCGTGCCACCGCCCCCTCGCTGGCATCGGCATCTTCGGGGCATCCGGGCGCGGGCGGCTCCGGCACCCCCTCGAAACGCTGGGGATAGTGGACGCGGCTCACGCGGTCCGCCTCCGCGGCAAGCGACGCGGGCAAGATGGGCTCGGCAATCCCGCAGGAAGACCCGGTGCCGGCGACCGCGTCAACCAACCGTGCGCCGCACATCGAGTCACCGCACGTCGAATCACCGCTCGTCGACGCTTCGGCGGGCATCGCAGCACCCAAGCGTCTCGCCGCCGGAACGACATACGCCTCGAAGAACTCCGCCTCGCGCGGCTTGGGGATGTGCGCGGGCGTGGCGAAGTGCGTGATGCGATAGGCGATAGGATGCTCGATCTGGGGCACCATGTAGCCCACGTAGATGTCGGGCACCAGACAACCCAGCAGAAACGCGTTGCGGTCGACCACGACGCGCGCGAGCGCGCCGTGCCGGGCGAACACGCGCTCCGCCTGTGCGATATGTATGTTCCAACTGGGCATCCATACCCCCTGCAAGCTGCCGGCAAGCGCGATCGGCACCTGATACAGCGTAACAGACTCACGAGTAAGTTACTCATAAGTCTGTTGTGCATAGACAGTATCGAGAACAGATGAGCTGGCAGGGCGGGCGGCCGCATTCCCCGGAAACGATCCGCAGGCGCCGCGCGCCGAGAACGTTTCCGGGGGATCGGTCGCCCGCCCTGGGAAGACGGACTAGCTGCGCACCTCGCCGCCCACGGCACGGCAGACCTTGGTGACGAGCCTGCCGTGGCAGCGCTCGACCTCCTCGGACGTCAGGGTGTGATCGTCGGCGCGATAGGTGAGCGCGAACGCCATGGACTTCTTGCCGGCACCCACGCGCTCGTCATCGCGATAGACGTCGAAGAGGCGCACGTCGCGCAGGAGCTTTCCGCCCGCGGAGGTGATGCGCTGGACAAGCGTCTCGCACGTCACACCCTCGTCCACCACGATGGCCAGGTCCACGTCGACCGACGGATAGGTGGAGAACTCGCGGTAGGCACCTTGGTCGTTGGCACAGCGCATGAGCGTGTCGAGCGAGAGCTCGAAGGCGACGACCGGCAGCGCGATATCGAACTCCTCGCGCACGGCGGGATGGATCTCACCCACCCAACCGAGCACGGTGCCGCCGGAGAGCACCTCGGCGCCGCGGCCGGGCTGAAGGAAACCGTAGCCCTCCCCCTCGGGCACGCGGAAGCGCACCTTCTCGACGCGAAGCTGGGACAGGAGCTCCTCGATCACACCCTTGCCGTCGAAGAAGCGCAGCGGGGCGTACTTCTGGTTCCAGGTGATGTCGCCCCATGCGCCCGAGAGCACACCCGCGATCGACTGGCGCTCCTTCGGGGTGCTCGCGTTCTCGCGCCCATGGAACAGCGTGCCCATCTCGAAGAGGTGCACGTTCGACTGTCCGTGCGCCTCGTTATAGGCAACACTCGTGAGCAGCCCGGGCAGCAGCGTGCGGCGCATCTCGGACTGCTCGGCGACAAGCGGCCGCATGATCTTGACCGGCACGCCGTGACCCTCGTCCGTCATGCCGCAGCGCTCGAGGTCGTCGGGCGCGGCGAAGGCATAGGAGAGCGTCTCGTTGAGGCCGCAAGAGCGCATGATGTCGCTGATGCGGCGGCGGAGGCGCTGGTCGTGCGTGAGCCCGCCGATGTGGTTTCTCGCCGCCGGGATGGTGGCGGGAACGGTATCCATGCCCCACAGGCGCACGACCTCCTCGATCAGGTCGATCTCGCGCTCCAGGTCGGGGCGGTTGGTGGGCACCGTCACCGCGAGCGCGCCGTCCGCGCCGTCCTCGACGGTGCAGCCCAGGCGGGTCAGGCGCGCCGCCATGAACTCGGCGGGGATGTCCGCGCCGGCGATGGCGCAGGCGCGTGCCGGGCGCAGGGTGATGGTCGCAGGCTCCACGGGCACCGGGTAGATATCGATGGCGCCCGAAACCACGGTTGCGCCGCAGCACTGCTCGAACAGCGCCGCCGCGATCCGCGAGACCTCCGCGCAACGGGTGCGGTCGACCTGGCGCTCGTAACGGATGGACGCCTCGGAGATGAGCGAGAGGTTGCGGCTCGTGCGCGAGATATGGCTCGAATCGAAGCAGGCTGCCTCCAGCAGCACATCGTGCGTGGCCTCGTCGATCTCGGAGTCGAGCGAACCCATGACGCCGGCAAGGCACACGGGGCGCGCGCCGTCGTCGGTGATCACGCACATGTCGTCCGAGAGCTCGCGCTCGACGCCGTCGAGGGTCACGATCCTCTCGCCATCAGCCGCGGCGCGCACCACCACGTGGCGGTGGCCATCGCGCTCGGTGAGCTTGCCCAGGTCGAAGGCGTGCAGCGGCTGGCCGGTGAGCATCATGACGTAGTTGGTGACGTCGACCACGTTATTGATGGGCCGCATGCCGGCGGCGGCCACACGGCTCGCCAGCCACTCGGGCGACGGGCCGATCTTCACGCCGCGCACCACGCGCGCGGTGTAGCGGCTGCAGAGCTCGGGGGCCTCGATTGTCACGTCGACGAGGTCGTCCACATGAACGCTCCCGTCCTCGTGCTCGATCTTCGGCAGCTCGATATGCGTGTCGCGGTCGAAGATCGCCGAGGTCTCGACCGCCATGCCGATCATCGAGAGGCAATCTGGGCGGTTCGGGGTGATCTCGCAGTCGAGCACGGTATCGGAGCTGCCGTGGTACTCGGCGAACGGCACGCCCACCGGCGCGTCGGAGGGCAGGATCATGATGCCCGAATGGTCGCCCGAGAGCCCCAGCTCGCGCGCCGAGCAGTTCATGCCGCAGGAGACGACCCCGCGGAGCTTGCTCTTCTTGATCTTGATGCCGCCGGGGAGCTCCGCGCCCACGAGCGCGGTGACGATATGGTCGCCCTCGTTGAAGTTCTGAGCGCCGCACACGATCTGCAGCGGCTCGGGCTCGCCGTTCTCGCCCAGGTTGAAACGCCCCACATCGACCTTGGTCACCCACAGGTGATCGGAATCGGGATGCAGCTCCTTCGAGACCACCTGCGCGGTGACCACATGGTCGAAGGTGTCGCCGACGGTGTCGATCGCCTCGACCTCGGTGCCGGTGCGGATGTACTCGCGCGAGAGCTCCTCGGGCGCCTCCGGCACGTCGATGAGGTCGCGAAGCCAGCTATAGGAAACGCGCATGCGTATCTCCCCTTTCTTAGAACTGCGCCAGGAAGCGCATGTCGCCGGTCATGAGGGCGCGGAGGTCGGGCAGGTCGTAGCGGAGCGCCGCGACGCGCTCGACGCCGATGCCGAAGGCGAAGCCCGTATAGCGCTCGGGGTCGACACCGCAGTTGATAAGCACGTTGGGGTCGACCATGCCGCAGCCCAGGATCTCGATCCAGCCGGAGTGCTTGCAGAAGCTGCACCCCTTGCCGCCGCACACATGGCACGAGACGTCGAGCTCGCAGCTGGGCTCCGTGAACGGGAAGAAGTGCGGGCGGTAGCGGGTCTTGCGATCGGGGCCGAACATGGCCTTCGCGAAGTAGTCGAGCGTGCCCTTGAGGTCGCCGAAGGTGATTCCCTCGTCCACCACGAGGCCCTCCACCTGGTGGAACTGCGGCAGGTGGCAGGCGTCCGCGGTATCGGGGCGGTAGACCGTGCCCGGCACGATGGCGTAGATGGGCGGCTTCTGGTGCTCCATGATGTGAATCTGCCCGCCGGAGGTCTGGGTGCGCAGCAGCACGTCGGACTCGCCGGTTGCGTGCGGCTCGGGGTGCGCGACGCTGCCGGGGGCGTTGTCGACCACGTAGAACGTGTCGCGCGCCGAGCGACTGGGGTGATCCATGGGGGCGTTCAGCGCCGTGAAGTTGTACCAGCTGGTCTCGACCTCGGGACCCGCCTCCACCGTGTAGCCGATGGCGCAGAAGACGTCCTCAATCTCTTGCTGGATCTGGGTGATCAGGTGCTGATGGCCCAGCACCGGACGGGCGCCGGGCAGCGTCACATCCACGGCCTCAGCGCCGATGAGCGCCTCCATGGCCTCGCGGCGAAGCCCGTTCCCGCGGCGCTCGATGAGGCTCTCGACCATGCGGCGCACCTCGTTGGCGCGCTTGCCGAGCACCGGGCGCTCCTCGGGAGAAACCTTGCCCATCATGTGCATGAACGCCGTGAGCTCGCCCTTGCGGCCCAGCAGCGCCACGCGCGCCGTCTCGAGCTTCTCCGCGTCGGAAGCCCCCTCGATCATCTCCTCGGCGCGGCTCGCCAGCGCCTCAAGATCGTCTAGCACGCTCATATAAGACCCCTTTCGTACCCTCGTCGACCGACCGCGGCGGGTATCGACCGCAGCCGGCGCCCCCAGGACAAGAAAAACCGTCCTTGGGCTCGAATGCTGCCCAAGGACGGTTTGAATCCGCGGTACCACCTTGTTTGACCTGCGGGTTTTCTCTCCCGCAAGCCCTCTTTGACCCGATATCGCCCGGGCGCGCGGCTTCCCTACTGGCGTCTCGCGCAGGCGCGCGGGACCGTTCAGGTCGCTGCTCGGGAGTGAACGCTGCATCCTTGCCACCGCAGGCGGGCTCTCAGCCGATGACCCACCCTCTCTTGCCGGCGACGCGGCGGGTGCAACCCTCTCCGTCAACGCGTTGGTCAGTATGTTAGCACCTGCCGACGCAGGGCACCAGCAAAAACCTACCCGAGGCTCACCTCGTAGGCGGGCTCGTCGTACTTGCCGCCCATGATGATCGACGCCGTCAGCTCGTCCAGGTTGTAGACGACCGACCACTGCGTCTGGAACACGCTGCCGTCGTCGCGGATCTGCACCTCGCGCGAGACGCTCTGGAGCAGGTCCATGGCCTCGTCCTCGGAGAGGACGCCATCCGCCGCGTCGAGCGTGCCCATGAGTACCTCGTAGCGGTCCTGGCCGCCGCCGAAGTCGTAGTCACCGGGCGTGAGCAGGAAGTTCGTCGCCGCCTGGTAGGTGACGCCCTCCTCACCGGAAAGCGCGCCCTGGGTCGTCTCATCGCCCGGCTCGAGCACGCTCATCTCGTCGCCGATGTACTCGACGATCACCGAGTCGCCCGAGGCATCCGCGATCTGGAAGTGGTAGCAGCTGTTCGCGCTCGAATGCATGTCATACTCACCGAGCATCGCCACCGCCTCGTCCACCGTGGCGCAGCGGTCGAGCATCATACGGATGGCGGTCGTGGTGGTGATATCGACCTTGTCGGTTTCTTGGTTCGTGGGCTCGGTGTCGATCAGCAGCACGCCCACGGCGAGGCCGGCCTCGTTGACGCCGTCGAGCGGCGCGTAGGGCGCGGCAAGCGCCGTCAAGCTCGAGACGAGGTCGTCGGGCATCTTGTCCTCGCCGTATCCCAGAAAGCCGAGGTTGACCATCGAGACGCTCGCGTAACCGTCGTCCGGATCGCACCGCACGAGCATGCCGGGTGAGTACTCCAGATCGAAGTTGCGGCCGAAGATCGCATCACCCTCGGCGGTCGTCGCATTGAAGGTGGAGCACGCCAGATCGGGCAGCTCGATGGTAATCGGCAGCCCCTTCATGATGCGGTTCACCACGAACTGGATGAGTTCGCCGTCGTTGGAGGCGCCACCCTGCTCCAGGAACTCGTCGATACCGTAGTCGCCGTCGTAGGTCATGGTGTAGAGCGGATAGTCGTCCACCTTCTCGATGGAGGTGAGCGTCTTGAGCTCGTGTCCGAAGAGCGCGAACACGGCGACCGCGGCGACCACCACGAGCGCAACGAGCGCGATGCCGACGCCGGCGAGCACCTTCCTCGCGCGGGATGCGGGCTGTCCTGCCATGGAATCTCCCATCTATCATCTCAATAGAGCGCGGTCCATCCTAGCAGAGCGGGAACCTTATTTGACGTTTTCTATAATTTCGTCAATTGACAAAGCGTCAGCTTGCCCGGTGAGGCGGGCGCATACGCGGTTTAGGGGTATCCTAACCGGTGGACATGACCCGCAACAGGAAGGAGCACGCCCATGAGCGACGCCCTGACCGAACAGATCTCGGCATTCAAGAACCTCCAGCGCCAGCTGTGGTGCAAGCGCTACCTTATGAGCGTGCTGGAGTTCGACGGCGAAACCGTCGCGCCCGAGAAGGGTGCCGCCGCGCGCGGGGAGGCCATGGGCGCGCTCGCCGAGGAGCGCCATGCCCTTACGACCTCGACGGATGCGGCCGAGCTCGTCGCCGAGCTGACCGATGCGGGCTCAGCGGGCAAGCTTGACACCCAGACTGCCGCCGAACTGCGCGTCTTCACCCGCGACCAGCGCGAGGCATCCGCGATTCCGCTCGAGGAGGAGGGCGCCTTCACACGCCTCACCACCGAGGCGAACGCCGTGTGGCTGAAGGCGAAACACGCGAACGACTGGGCGAGCTTCGAACCCTATGTGGACCGCATCGTGGAGAGCCTGAAGCGCCAGGCAGGATATCTCGACAGCACCCGCGACCCCTATGACGTCTGGCTCGATCAGTACGAACGCGGTATGGACGCCGCCGCCTACGACGCGTTCTTCACGCAGGTGCGCGAGACGGTCGTGCCGCTCGTGCGCGAGATCGCCGCGCACGGCATCGAGCCCGTGCCCGCATTCGCCCGCGCCCTGGTGCCAGCGGATGCGCAGCTTGCCCAGGCACGCGACCTGCTCGCTCTCGAGGGGCTCGACATGGCGGGCACCGCGCTCTCCCAGGTGGAGCACCCCTTCTCGGACGGCTTCGCCCCCGGTGACGTCCGTGTGACCACGCATATCTACGAGACGGATGCTCTCTCCAACGCGTTCTCCATCCTGCACGAGGGCGGCCACGCCATCTACGAGCAGAACGTCGACCCGGCATACGCCTACACGGTGCTGGGCGAGGGCACGTCCATGGGCATCCACGAGAGCCAGAGCCGCTTCTTCGAGAACTACATCGGCCGTTCGCGCGCCTTCATGGGCCAGCTCCTGCGTATCATGCGCGCCCACGCGAGCGAGGCGTACGCCGGCGTCACCGAGGACGACCTCTACCGCGCCGTCAACCGCGCCGAGTGCGGGCTTATCCGCATGGAGGCTGACGAGCTCACCTACCCGCTCCACATCATGCTGCGCTATGACATCGAGCGCATGCTCTTCGCCGGCGAGGCGACCGCCAAGGACATCCCCGCGCTCTGGGCGAAGCTCACCCGGGACTACCTGGGGTTGGAGGTTCCGGATGACGCGCACGGGTGCCTGCAGGACACGCACTGGTCGGGCGGTAGCTTCGGGTACTTCCCCAGCTACGCCCTGGGCAGCGCCTACGGCGCGCAGTACCTGGCCGCCATGCGCGCGGCGGGCATCGATTTCGAGGGCGCGTGCGCATCGGGCGATCTTGCACCGGTACGCGCGTGGCTGCGCGAGAACATCTGGCGCCATGGCCGCGCCATGGATGCGCCCGAGCTTATCGAGCGCTCCTGCGGCGGCGCCTTCGATGCCTCGTTCTACTGCGATTACCTCGCGCGCAAGTTCAGCGGGCTCTACGGGCTCTAGGAAGCTGGATGCGCGGTCGATAGCTTGCGGGGAGCCCACCGGCAACCGACCGCGCGTGCAACTCGGGGCTTAGTGAGTGTGACATTTCGTTTTCCCGGAATAGAGCGGCTTCCGTGGTGATGGTTTCCGCAGGTAGCGCTTGCGGCGATTTCCCGGATACCCCGGGGTTTCCGAGAACGACACTCACTAAGCACCGAGTTGCGCACGAAGCCCGACGGCAGGCAGACGCTACACCGTCAGGAACACCATGATGATGATCAACGCAAAACCCAGGATGTCGGTTCCGGCGAAGACGGTCCCCAGGAAGATCGCGCTGGTGATGGTCGCCGAAACGGGTTCCACCGTGCCGATGAGGCTCGCCCGCATGGAGCCGATATCCTTCACGCCCTGCATGTAGAGGAAGTAGGCCAGGAAGGAGCCCACGAAGGCGAGCACCGCGAAGGCGCCCCAACCCATGGCGTCGAGCGCGGGGGCGCTCTCCCACGGGCGCACGAACGTGCTGGAAATGATGCCCGAGACGAGCATGCCCGAGCCGGTTATCACCGACGAGCCATACTTGGGCAGAATCTTGACCGGCACGACCGACATGCACGCCGCGCCCACTGCGGCGACCAGGCCGATAACGAGCCCCTCGGGGGGAATGGTGAGACGCGTGGGGTCCCCGCCCGTGGCGATGAGGTAGGTACCCGCGAGTGCCAGCGCCACGCCGGCGAGCTCACGCTTGCGCGGAGCGCGCCGCGAGGTGATGCATGCCCACGCCATGATGAAGACGAGCTGCAGGCACTGCAGCACCGTCGCCGTGCCGGCGTTCATGAGGTCCACGGCCATGAGATAGCCGAGCTGGTTCAAGAAGACACCGCCGATGGTGAACGCGAAGAAGACCGCGAGGTCGCGCGGGCAGGTCCACAGGGCCATGAACTTCTTGCGGTCGAACAGCATGATGGGGATGAGGAAGAGCGCGCCCGAGCACAGCTGGCGCACGCACATGAGCCAAAGCGTGTCCACGGCGTAGTTCTCGAACAGATAGCTCGCGCAGGTGCCCGAGAAACCCCAGAAGGTGCCGCCCGCCAACGTGATGAGGGCGCCCGTGAGAAGCCTGCGGTCCTGACGGGCGTTGTGCCGGGTCCGCGAGGCGCGGCGCTGCGCTCGAGAATCGTCATCCTCCCCGAAGCGAGGGGTCTCCTCAGCGGAAACCTCGGTCGCCGCCAGCGGGACCTCCCCGCGCTCAAGCGTCCCTTCGTCAAGCACCTGCTCTGCCATCGCATCTCCTCCGGGCGCGGATGCGCCCCCTGCCCCCGTTGTTCCGAAGATACACGGTAGCGCATGCCGGACACGCCGAGCGCCCTCTTCCGCAAAGAATGTTTGAAGGGCTTTTCGCTGCTCCAGTGGGGTAAAGCGATTGCTCGGCGATTGCCGGCTCGCGCGGTCATCCTGCATAACGGCGGCCTGTTCGTGCACGATTTGCACACATCGCGCACGCGTTGTGCCCGCGAGCCGCAACGGGTATAACTGTCTACATGATCGGTCGCGCGCACCGCCCGGTGCATCTCGGTATCGGCGGGAAGGCCGCTGCGGCACAAGCGATCATCGCGAAGACGACCCGAGCACCCGAACCGAAGGGACGCGCCATGCCCATGCCCTGCGAACCTGCGATGTCCCCGCGTGCAACCGCGCGCGACCTGCTCGCACCCGAAACCAAGACCTGCGGGTTCACCGTCCGGCGAACCGAGGAGATCGACGAGCTGGATGCCGACGCCTACGTGCTCACCCATGACGCGTCGGGTGCGCGACTTCTGTATCTCGCCTGCGATGACGAGAACAAGGCGTTCGCGATCGCCTTCAAGACCCCGCCCGCAGACGATACGGGGGTCTTCCACATTCTCGAGCACTCGGTCCTGTGTGGCAGCGAGAAGTTCCCCGTGAAGGAACCCTTCGTCGATCTGATCAAGAGCTCGATGCAGACCTTCCTGAACGCCATGACCTACCCGGACAAGACGGTCTACCCGGTGGCCTCCACCAACGAGCAGGACCTCTTGAACCTCATGGACGTCTACATGGACGCGGTCATGCGCCCGGCCGTATACGTCAAGCCGACCATCTTCCAGCAGGAGGGCTGGCACCTGGAACTCGCCGGCGAAGGTGACGACGACACCGCGCCGATGGGGGAAGCCGCGGGCGCGACGCCGGGCGCGGCCCCGATGGGCCTGCGCTACAACGGCGTGGTCTTCAACGAGATGAAGGGCGCGCTCTCCGACCCCATGGACGTGCTCGACAACGCCATCAACCGCGAGCTCTTCCCCGATACCGCATACGCGTGCGAGTCCGGCGGCAACCCGCGGTCGATTCCCCAGCTCACCTACGAGGCATTTCTCGATGCCCATGCGCGCCACTACACGCTCGACAACTGCTACATCGTGCTCTACGGAGATTTTCCCGACATCCGGCGCGAGCTCGGGTTCCTGGACGAGGGCTACCTGGCGGATGCCGCACGCGAGCAGACGCGCGCCTGGCGGTCGAGGGCGCATGGCGGCGCGGGAACCCCGAACCGGCTGGGGCACCAGGAGCCGCACCGCGCCGAGTACCGCTGCATCGAGATGGCGACCGCGCCGGAAAACGCGCTCGCCGGACTTGCCTACGTGCTGGGCGACGCAGTGGACACGCGCCGGATCATCGCGGCGGACGTGCTGTTCGAGGCGCTCCTGGGCTCGAACGAGGCGCCCGTCAAGAAAGCCGTCATGGCAGCGGACATCGGCGGCAACGTGCTGAGTTACACCTCGAGCTCGTGCGCGCAGCCGTACGAGATGATCATCCTCCAAGGCGCCCGGCCCGAGGCGGCGCAAAGCTTCCGCCGGATCGTCGAGGAGACATCGGCCGAGCTCGTGCAGAGCGGCATCCCGCGCGACCGCCTCGAGGCCGTCATCTCCAACAACGAGTACGCGCTGCGCCAGCGCGACTATGGGACCGCCGACGGCGTGGTGCTCGCCTGCGAGGCGCTCTCCACCTGGCTCTACGCCGAGGACGACGCCGAGACCCGCGCCGCAACGCGCGCCATCACCTATGCGGACACGTTCCGGTGGCTGCGCGAGCAGCTCGAGGGGGATTTCTTCGAGCGGCTGCTCTCCGAGCTCGTACTCGAGAGCGGGCACATGGCGCTCGTGGAGCTCGTCCCCGTGGACGAAGAGGAGGCGGGTGCCGCCGCCGAGGAGCGCGCGGAGCTCGAGGAGCTCGCCTCCCGCATGACCGAGGCGGATCGCAAGCGCGTCGCCACGCAGGTGGAGGAGCTCCGCGCGGCACAGGAAGCCGACGATTCGCCCGAAGCGAAGGCGACCCTCCCGCGGCTGCGCGTCTCCGATATCGGCACCGCGCGACCCGAGCCCCCCGTAGAGCTCGACCGCAAGGCACCCGTCCCCTGCCTTAAGCACCCGCTCGAAACCCACCGCATCGCCTATGCGCTCACCTACTTCGATCTCTCCCATGTGAGCTTCGCCGAGCTGCCCTACGTGAAGGTCCTCTGCCTGGTTCTGCGCCAGCTGGCAACCCGTTCGCACACGGCCGCCGAACTCGATACCCTTATCGCGGCAGACCTGGGCTTTCTCAAGTTCGGCGTCAACGTCTACCAGCGCGAGAACTGGAAGCTCGCGCGCCCGATGCTCGTCGCCGCCGCGGGCGCGCTCTCCGAGAAGGTCGAGGCGCTCGCGAACCTGCCGCGCGAGGTGTGGTCGGAGACGGTCTTCGAGGACACCGACCGCATGCGCGACGTGCTCACGCAGATGCGGATCGCCATGGAGCAGTCGTTCATCACCGCCGGGCACCAAGCCGCCATGGGGCGCGCCGCATCCTACGTGCTGCCCGCGGGCGTCATCGCCGAGCAGCTCTCCGGCGTGGATTTCTATCTGTTCCTGAAAGACCTCGTCGAGCACTTTGACGAGCGGGCGGGGGAGCTGTGCGAGAAGCTCCGCGAGCTGCAGGCGCGCATCTTCACTTCGACGGGCACCGTGGCGAGCTTCACCGGCTCCGAAGATGACTACCGCCGCTACTGGGCGGCCGCGGGCGACCTGGGCCTCGCGGCGCGCACCGTGCCCGCCAAGGAGCTCTACGTACCCTTCCCCGAGGACAGGCACGAAGCGTTCGTCATCCCCTCGGATGTGAGCTACACGGCGCAGGCGAGCGATGCGCGCGTGCTGGGCATCGCGACCGACGGCACCTGGAGCGTCGCGGCGAACGCGCTCTCCTACGACTACCTGTGGAACGAGATCCGCGTGAAGGGCGGCGCCTACGGCTGCGGGTTCCGATCGACATCCGGGCGCAGCCTCACGTTCTACACCTACCGCGACCCCGCCATCGATCCCTCGCTCGCGCGCATCGCCGCCGCGGGAGACTGGCTCGGCGCCTTCGACCCGACGCCCGAGGCGTTCGAGGGCTTCATCGTCTCGACCGTATCCGCGCTCGACGCGCCCGTGAAACCCTATGCGGCGACGATTCGCCGCAACACCGAGTTCTTCAGCGAGCGACCGGCCGGTTTCCGGCAACGGCTCCGCGACGAGGTGCTCGCCACCACGCCGGAAGACCTCCGAGCCATAGGCGAGCAGGTGACGCGCGTCGCCGCGGAGGCGCCGGCCTGCACGTTCGCGGGCCGCTCCGCCATCGAGGCGAGCGACGCGGACTGGAACGTGGTCGAACTCCTGGGCTAGTGGCCCCAAGGAGACGCGCCGACAAGACACGCGTCGCCTCGTCGAACAGCGGAGAGCGGCAGCACATCCGCCAGCTACCGGGCCCTGCCGCAATCGTCCGCGGCGTCTCCGGCAAGGCATCGCCTCAGGAAGGCCTCGTATACATCGATTGCCTGATCGCACCAGAACCCGGCGTCTGCGTGGTCGCTGCCGCGCATGAGATAGAAGGCGACGTCCTTGCCCTCTGCGCACAGGGCCTCGTAGAGCTCGATACTCTCCTGGCACGCAACGACCTTGTCCTTCGTTCCATGGCAGATGAGCATCGGTGCGAAGTCGCGATTGACATAGGTTGTCGCCACAGCGATACGGGCCTGCTCGGGATTTTCTCGAATGTTGAAGCCCATGAGCAGCCCCTCGGGGCTCGATGCCAGCTGATGGTCGGGCGTGTTGGGAAAGCCGTAGGGCAGCGTTGGGTCAACGGCACCGTACAAATCAATGATGCCGCACACGTCGCAAGGCACCGCAGCCGCACCGGCGTCGTCCAGCTCGCCCGAGCGCGCCGTCATGCCCGCAAGCACCGCTACGTGACCGCCCGATGAATCACCCATAAGCGCTATTGCATCGGGTTCGACATGATACTCATCGGCATGCGCGCGCATGAACCGCACCGCATGCTTCGCGTCGATGACCTGCGCCGGAAACGTCGCGATGCCCGAATGCCGATACTCGACGATGACGCACACATAGCCGCGACGCGCCAACACGCCGAGGTTGCACACGTTGCGATAAAGGTTCTGCTCCGCCCAATGGCTGCCCTGCACGAACACCACGCACGGAAAGCGCCGCACGGGGTCAGCGGGAACCAGCGGCTGCAGCACCTGCAATCGCAAATCGGCACCGTCTACGCTCCTATACACCACATCGGGCACGTAACGCACCTCGATGGCCCCGCGAGCACAGGGCAGCTCGCATGCCCCGGCAACGCTCTCCGTAAGGTCAGGTATGGTCTCGTAGGTGTACGACCCTGGCTCGATTCTCATTTACCGCCCCTTTCGCCCGGTCTTCCGCGTCACATCGGCCGCGCCATCGCCCGCCGCGATGGGCGCACCGGAAAAGCCCCGACGCCCCGGCGCAAATCCCCGATGCACGATGCGCGCCCTTGCTCCCCCTCCATGATTCCGATTTCAATAATGGAGGCCCGGATCGCACAAGGCAATTCGGAATCGTGCGCGATTTCCATACCCTCATCGCGAACGCCGCAGGCGACAGCCCTGGCTCGCTTGCGACGGGCATCGCGATCAACTCAACAGGCGGAAACAGGGGAGCGCTCCGCGTTGAGCTAGAGCACGACCGAGAGCGCCGCCTCGAACCAACCTATCACGTCTCCATCAGAGGAATTGTGGTTGAGCGCGACGATATGCGTCACATCATGATGATCGAAGGCGATGGGCTGCTGCACTACCACCAGCTGCGCGCCCGTCTCCAAATCATCGCGCATGTTGATGATGGCCAGCGCGCCGTTGCCCAAATAGAGCATCGTCGCGCCATCCCGTACGGCCTCATCCACCACCTCATCAAGTGAGGAGGCGCATTCGCGCACCGTCTCGCGACCGGCATCCCAAATCGCGCGGGCAAGATCCGCCGTCCGCGAGGTTCGCCAACCATCGATGGCATCGGCGATCTCGCGTGCGTCATCTCCCAAGCAAAGGGGCGGCACCAGCAGATAATCCGGGTGTTCGAGGTGAAAGACCGGCGAAGTGGTCAGCTTCAGCTCGCAACGATCGTCAAGGCGAGACTCCGCCGCATAGCAGGGTACGAGGTCAAACGAGACCGGCACGAACGGCAAGCGCGCCAGGACGGACGCCCGAAGCTGGTCGAGGATCTCGAAATCCTGGTCACCCACCAGCTGTGCCCGCACGCTTGACCGATAGCGCCGCCGCGCGCATGCGCCCGCGATCAAGACGCCCAGGTTGATGCACTCGTATCGAGGGGCCTCGACCCCCAGCACATCGGTAAAAACCCGTCGGGCCACATGAACGAAAAGCGGCGCGACGCGCAGCATCTCGCGATCGTAGTACTGAGGGCGCTGGTTGGCGCGGTTCACACGCTCGATCGCACGCGCGATGTTCGCGGACACGACGTCGGGGTCTTCGAACAGCCGGTCGTCGTCCAGCTGCAGGGTGTCGGCCAGGTACCGCTCGATTGCCGCCACGCGCGCACGGTCCGCGAAAAACGAGCCATTGGGATTGCGCAGCATGTCGCCGTGATCGAGCAGCGAGGCGACCGCCTGCCGCTCGCATGCGTTCAACGGCGGGTCCATCCCCTCGGCCAGGTCATGCAGACAGGGGTACCGTGCAGGATCGGCTCCGCCAAGCGGTCCCTCGAGCTTGAACCCGCGAACATCGCGCAGCCAGCTGATAGCGATGTAGCGGGTCGTATGCGAGAGCTCCTCCCCCGAGACCCATGTGCCCGACGCCACCAGATCGCGAGCCAGCAGCCGCGCCGCCCGTTCCGTGACCGACATGAAGCCTCGGAGCTCCACCTCGCTGCACCCCATGAGCCGCAAGATGCGCAGCTGGGCAAACGACACGCAGGCGAAGCGCTTGGAGCGCTCCGATCCCTGCACGCGCACGCCATGCTGGCGGGATACCTCGAGGGTCAGGTTTCCCATACGCCCGAACCAGCGCTCGAGCTGGTGGACCTCCTCGAAGACCGTCGTCTTGGAAAGAAACAGCGCTCCGGCGATGGCTTCCATGGAAGCCCATCCGGGGCAAAACAGCAGGTGCAGTGCGATGACAGAGCGACGTTCATCCAGATGGAACCGTGATTCGTTATAGCGTTCGTCGTTGATGATGAGCCTGCGCACCTCGTCGGAGAGCGCCGCCATCCGATAACCGCGACGAGGCTGCGACTCAACGGATGTCTCGTCGCCCAGCACGCGCCTCAGCTGCGCAACACCTTGCCGGACGCGCTTGCGATGCCACCCGAGCGCGCTCCCGAGCTCCTCCGCACTCACCCAGCCATCGGCATGGGCGAGCGCGAACAACAGCCGTTTCTGTTCGAGATCGAGCTCCACCGACGCCCTCCTTACGCGGCCATCATAGCATACGGCCCCTGCGCGTTCGGAATGGGGCAACAACCGTCCGGACCGTTTATGAATGGCAAGACTGCAGGTAGACGCCTATGGTGAAGACACCTACCGTATCCGAGCGCCGCGGAGCCGAAGGCACCGCATCCCGCTCACGTGGCCGCGGGGCCAATGGATGCCCGGCGGTCACACGCTACCGAGAAGAGGGCGACTATGGACTTCACCGTTCGAACTGCATTCCCCGATGGTTTCCTCTGGGGCGGTGCCACCGCGGCAAACCAGCTCGAGGGCGGCTGGGACGAGGGCGGCAAGGGGCTCTCGGTCTCGGACGTGTACACCTTCGACTCCACGCGCCCCAAAGAGGAGTGGCTCGACCAGTGGCTGTGGATGACCAAGGCCCAGGTCGCCGAGGCGCAAGATCCCACCAGCACGAAGTACTACCCCAAACGGCACGGCAACGATTTCTACCATCACTTCAAGGAGGATATCGCGCTTTTCGGAGAGATGGGATTCAAGTGCTACCGCATGTCCATCGCATGGACGCGCCTGTTCCCCACGGGCGAGGAAACCGAGCCCAATCCCGAGGGGCTCGCGTTCTACGACGCCGTCTTCGCGGAATGCCGCAAGTGGAACATCAAGCCCATGGTCTCGCTCTCGCATTACGAGATGCCGCTTTACCTGGCAACGCACCACGACGGCTGGCTCGATCGCGCGACGATCGACCACTACGTGCGCTTCGCGACCACGTGCTTCGAACGCTGGGGCGACACCGTCAAGTACTGGCTCACCTTCAACGAGATGAACTGCATCAAGCATCATCTCTACGTGAGCGCGGGCATCGTGGAGGAGGGTTGCGAGAACCTTGAGCAGAAACGCTGGCAAGCTGCGCACCACAAGTTCGTGGCGAGCGCCCTGGCGACGCGCGCCTGCCACCGCATCATCCCCGACGCCCAGGTGGGATGCATGATCTCCTATCAGCTGCTGGTCCCCTACAGCTGCAACCCCGATGACGTGCAGAAGACCGTCGAGGAACAGCGCATGAGCCTCTTGTTCTCCGACGTGCAGGCGCGCGGCTACTACCCCGCATACGCGGCGCGCCTCTTCGCGCAGAAGGACGTGCGCATCGAGATGACGGACGAGGACGAGCGCGTCATGCGCGAGAACCCGGTTGATTTCGTATCGTTCAGCTATTACATGTCGAGCGCGGTCAGCGCGGGCGCCGGCCACAAGGGCGCCACGGGGAACATGCTGGGCGACACCGTGGTGAACCCCTACCTCGAGTCGAGCGCATGGGGCTGGCAGATCGATCCCAAGGGGCTGCGCGTCGCCCTCAACCAGCTGTACGACCGGTACCAGAAGCCGCTTTTCGTCGCTGAAAACGGTCTGGGCGCATACGACGCGATCGAGCAGAACGGCAGCATCAACGACGACTACCGCATCGAGTACCTGCGCCGCCACATCGAGCAGATACGGGAGGCGATCACCGACGGTGTCGACGTGTTCGGATACACCGTCTGGGGCTGCATCGACATGGTGAGCGCATCGACCTCGCAGTTCTCCAAGCGGTACGGGTTCATCTACGTCGATCAAGACGACGACGGCAACGGCACGCGCGAGCGCCGCAAGAAGAAGTCGTTCGACTGGTACCGCCGCGTTATCAGCACGAACGGTCGCGACCTGGGATAACGCCCCGACCTGCCCGCGTCGCCCCGGCTACACCAGTCCCGCCATGGCGCGGGCGGCGCGTCCCGCCTTGCGGATATCGTAGGGCGTGGTCTGGTAGACGTAGTAGTTGAGCCAGTTGGTGTAGAGCAGCTGCGCCTGGCTGTTCCACATGTTGAGCGGTTCGCGCGCAGGGTCGTTATCGGGGAAGTAGTTCACCGGCACATCCGGGTCGATCCCGCGCGCCAGGTCGCGCTCGTACTCGAGCTTCAGCGTATCCGAATCGTACTCGGGATGGCCGAACACGAAGAATCGCAGGTTGTCGGTGCTCTTCACGATGTAGAGGCCCGCGACGTCGGAGGTGGCGACGACCTCGAGCTCGGGATGGGTGTCGACCGCGGCCTCGTCCACCCCGGTGTAGCGCGAGTGCACGGCGAAGAAGCGGTCATCGAACCCGCGCACCAACGGCGAGCTGCGCTTCACGAGCCGGTGCTCGTACACGCCCGAGAGCTTGGCCGGCAGCTCGTGCTTGTCGATTCCGTAATGGTGGTAGAGCCCCGCCTGGGCGCCCCAGCAGATGTGCAGGGTGGAGTGCACGTTCGTGGTGGACCAGTCCATGATGCGCACGAGCTCGTCCCAATAGTCGACGTCCTCGAAATCAAGCTGCTCCACCGGGGCGCCCGTGATGATGAGGCCGTCGTAGTGCTCGTGCTCGACCTCCTTGAAGGTGCGGTAGAACGTCTCCAGGTGCTGCTCCGAGACGTTCTTGGCATCGTGGCTCGCGGTGCGCAGCAGCTCCACCTCGATCTGGAGCGGGGTGTTGGAAAGTTTGCGCAGGATCTGCGTCTCGGTGGCGATCTTGGTGGGCATGAGGTTCAGCACCAGCACGCGCAGCGGGCGGATGTCCTGATGGAGCGCCCGGTACTCGGTCATGACGAAGATGTTCTCCTGCTCGAGCGCGGTCGTCGCGGGCAGGGCGTCGGGGATGCGGATGGGCATGGCGTGCCTTTCGGTCGAATGCGGTCGCTCACGAGTGTAGCATCCGCGCTAGGGGCGATGCTCGTCCTCGAAGCGCGAAATCGCGCCCAGAAACGCGTCACCGAAGTCGTCCGCCTTCTTCTCGCCGATGCCAGGCACCTCGAGGAGCTCCGCGCGCGTCGCCGGTCGCCGCCGGCACATGCCGCGCAAGGCCTTGTCGCTCGCGATCATATAGGGCGCCCAGTTGCGCTCGATCGAGAGCTCGCGGCGCACCTCCCGCAGGCGCTCGAAGAGCGCGGCGTCGTCG
>CASFIQ010000053.1 GCA_949294785.1 uncultured Collinsella sp. | reverse complement strand
GCCGACCCCACGCGGACGATGGTTTCGACGCCGTAGAGGCGATAGAGCTCGTGGGCGTAGATGCCGATCGAGGGCATGCCCATCCCCGATCCCATGACGGTGACGGGGCGTCCCCGGAAGGCCCCCGTGTAGGCGAGCATGTTGCGCACCTCGTTGACGCAGCGCGCGGACTCCAGGAAGCGGTCGGCGATATACCGCGCCCGCAACGGGTCGCCGGGCATGAGGACGACGGGCGCGATATCCCCGAGGCGGGCGGCGTTGTGCGGGGTCGGGACGGGTTCCGGTGCCATGGTCGCTCCAATCGCTCGCGGGGACCTTCCCGCCGCGGTGCGGGAAGCAGGACGCCTCCATTATCCTCCGATGGCGTCGCGTGCGCGGCGGCATCCTCCGCTCTTCTCGTGTTGCGCGCCGGCCGGCGCGCGATGTCCGCGCGGCTCGGTATACTGGTTTGGCTGCAAGGGCACCGCGGTGCCGTCCGGTGCCGCCGAAGCCCCATGCGAAGCCGTCGAGACACGTGAAGGAGACCAGGTCCCATGGCGTACGCCGTCGATATCGATTCGCTCAACCCCGCCCAGAAGGAGGCGGTCCTCACCACCGAGGGGCCGCTTCTGGTGCTCGCGGGCGCGGGGTCGGGCAAGACCCGCGTGCTGACCTACCGCATCGCCCATATGATCGCCGACCTCGGCGTCGCGCCGTGGCGCGTGCTCGCCATCACGTTCACCAACAAGGCGGCGGCAGAGATGCGCGAGCGCCTGCAGGCGCTTCTGCCCGGGGGCACCCGCGGCATGTGGGTGTGCACCTTCCACGCCATGTGCGTGCGGATCCTGCGCGAGGACGCCGACCTCATAGGCTATACGGGGCAGTTCACCATCTACGATGACGACGACTCGCGGCGGCTGGTCCGCGATATCATGAGCGCCCTCGATATCGAGCAGCGCCAGGTCCCGCTCAACATGATCCGCTCCCGCATCTCCACGGCGAAAAACGCCAACGTGGGACCCGATGAGTTCCAGGCGCGCGCCTCCTCCCCGCAGGACCGCGCCGCCGCACGCGTCTACCAGGAGCTCGAGCGCCGGCTGCGTGCCGCCAACGCCATGGACTTCGATGACCTGCTGGTCCGGACGCTCGAGCTTCTGCGCACGCGCCCCGAGGTCCTCGAGCGCTATCAGGACCGCTTCCGCTACATCTCGGTCGATGAGTACCAGGACACCAACCATGTCCAATACGAGATCGCGAACCTGCTCGCCGCGCGGCACCGCAACCTCATGGTGGTGGGCGACGACGACCAGTCGATCTATTCCTGGCGCGGTGCGGACATCTCGAACATCCTCGATTTCGAGGAGGACTTCCCCGACGCGAAGGTCGTGAAGCTGGAGCAGAACTACCGCTCGACGGGCCATATCCTGTCGGCGGCGAACGCCGTGGTGCGCCATAACTCGCAGCGCAAGGACAAGCGCCTGTTCACCGCCGCCGGCGACGGCGAGAAGATCTGCGCCTACCAGGCATCCGACGAGCGCGACGAGGGGCGCTGGATCGCGCGCGAGATCGAGAAGCTGCACCTCTCCGGCATGACCTACGATGACGTGGCGGTCTTCTACCGCACGAACGCGCAGTCGCGCATCCTGGAGGATATGTTCCTGCGCGCCGGCGTGCCCTATCGCATCGTGGGCGGCACGCGCTTTTTCGACCGCGCCGAGATCCGCGATGTCATGGCTTACCTCAAGATGGTCGTGAACCCGGCCGACGAGATGAGCGTCAAGCGCGTGATCAACACGCCGCGCCGCGGCATCGGTACGACCTCGGTCGCCAAGATCGACGAGCTGGCACGCGAGAACCGCTGCAGCTTCTTTCAGGCGTGCGAGATCGCCTGCGCGGAGCCCGCACGCTTCACGCCGAAGGTCCGCGCGGCGCTCGCCGACTTCATCCAGATCGTGCGCGACGCCCGCCGCATGGACGGCGAGCTCTCGCGCGTGGTCGAGGCGATCGTTGAGAAGAGCGGCATCGTGGCGGCGTATCGCGCCGAGGGCACCATGGAGTCCGAGGGCCGCGCCGAGAACGTCCAGGAGTTCCTCGGCGTCGCCGCGGAGTTCGAGGAGACCCACGACGACATCGAGGGCACGCTCGAGAGCCTGGCGGAGCTTCGCGCCGCGGGCGTGGACGGCGTGCCCGCGCCGACGGGGGACGCGGTCCGGCCGGGGGATGCGCCGATGGGCGAGGCGGCGCAGCTCGCCGCGCGCACGGCGTCCGAGATCGAGCGCGCCTACGGTCCCCTGTCCTGCGCCGCGCTACCGGCGCTGCTCGAGTGGCTGGCCTTGCGCAGCGATCTGGACTCGCTCGCCGGCGATTCGCACGCCATCACCATGATGACGGTCCACTCCGCCAAGGGCCTGGAGTTCCCGGTTGTCTTCGTCGCCGGCTTGGAGGAGGGCATCTTCCCGCACGTCGCCGGCTTCTCGGATGACCCGGCGAAGCTCGAGGAGGAGCGTCGCCTCGCCTACGTCGCCATCACGCGCGCCCGGAAGCGCCTCTTCCTCTCCTACGCGGCGACCCGGCGCACCTACGGCACCACGCAGGCCAATCCGCGCAGCCGCTTCGTCGGCGAGATCCCCGACGACGACATCGAGTTCTCCGGTGTGGGCTCGTCGGGGTTCGAGGGAACCGGCTGGGAGAAGCGCGGCGATCGACGCGGCACCTACGGTTCGGGCGAGGACATGTACGGCGGCCGTGTCTTCGGCTCCTACACGCGCTCGACGGGCAACGTTTCGCGTCATACGGGCGTGAGCCCCGACGCCGGCCTCAAACCCGCGACCTTCGGCAGCGGGACGGGCCGGCGGCGCCAGGCGAGCGCGTACGTGGTCGAGCAGCGCCGTCCCGATGCGGCGCGCGCGGCCGAGGTCTTCGCGCCGGGCGACCGCGTGAGCCACAAGACGTTCGGCCAGGGCACGGTCATCTCCGCTTCGGGCGATATGATCGAGGTCACGTTCGAGAAGAGCGGGCAGACCAAGAAGCTCATGAAGGGGTTCGCGCCCATCGTCAAGATCGGATGAGGGCGTCGGACTCCGGCGGCATATCATCCCGTGCTCGGACAGCTTCGCGGGGCGAAGAACTGCGCGCGGGACGATATGCCGCCGGTCGCTTGCGGTGCGGTCTCCGGTTCGGATGCCGGGTGCGGTGAGAGGATGGAGTTCGAATGAGCGCTTCGATGGGAAAGGCTGCCGATACCGGACGACTCTCGGGTCGCCAGCGGCTCGTGGTGGGGGCCACGCTCTTCTCGATGTTCTTCGGTGCGGGAAACCTTATCCTGCCGCCGCTGCTCGGCGTGCAGGCGGGTGCCGCCACGCCCGCGGCGCTCGCGGGCTTCTTCGTTGCCGGGGTGGGCCTTCCCGTGCTCGGCATCGTGGCGGTCGCGCTCTCGGGAACGGTGCGCGAGCTCGCCGACCGCGTGCATCCGCTCTTCTCGCGCCTGTTCGTCGCCGCGGTGTATCTCGCTATCGGTCCCTGCCTCGCGATTCCGCGCACGGCGTCCACCGCGTTCGAGATGGTCGTGCCCCTGCTGTCCGCCGAGGCTCCGCTCGAGGCCGTGCGCCTGGCGTTCTCGGCGGCGTTCTTCGTCGCGGCCTGGTTGCTCGCCCTGCGCCCCGGTCGCCTCACGCGCTTTCTGGGCCGCATCACCGGGCCGGCGCTCATCGCACTCATCGTGGCGGTGGTGGTGCCGGGGGTGTCGTCGCTCGTCTCCGGTGCCGCGGCGGATGCGCCCGCGCCCGTCGCGCCCTACGACGGGAACGCGGCGGTTCAGGGCTTCCTCACCGGATACCAGACCATGGACCTGCTGGCGTCGCTCACGTTCGGCATCGTGATCGCCCAGAACATCCGCGCGCTCGGCGTTGCGGGTGCGGGCGGCGTCACGCGCGAGGTCTGCATCGCCGGTACGGTTGCCGGCATCCTGCTCGCGGCGATCTACGCCGGCCTCGCGGTGGTGGGCGTGGACCTTTCCGCGACGATGGCGGGTGCGACCAACGGAGCGTCCGTGATCGCGGCGTCCGCCGCGGAGAGCTTCGGCCTCGCCGGTTCCGTGATGGTCGCCGCGATCTTCCTGCTTGCCTGCCTGAACGTCTGCACGGGGCTCATCAGCTGCTGCGGGAGTTACTTCGCCGGCGAGGTCGCCGCCGTGCCGTATCGCGCATGGGCGGCGGGCTTCGCGATCTTCTCGTGCGCGCTCGCGAACGCCGGGCTCGATTGGATCTTGGCGTTCTCCGTGCCCTTGCTGAGCGCCCTGTACCCCGTTGCGATCGTGCTCGTCGCGATGGGGATGGCCAGCCATCTGTGCGACCGCTTCGCGCTCATATGGCCGGTGACCGTTGCGGCGACGGGCGCGGTGAGCATCGTCCAGAGCCTGCGCGACGCCCTCGCCCCCGGCACTTGGCTTGTCGTCGATGCGCTCCCCCTCGCCGAGGTCGGCCTCACCTGGGTCGTGCCCGCGCTCGCCGCGGCCGCGGTCGGCCTTATCGCAAGCTCGGTCCTCGCCCGGCGCGCGGGTGCGCAGGCGGGCCGTTAGGCGCTGTTCGCCTAAACGACGGCTGCCAGCTTGGCGCGATGTGCCACAATGGGCCCGGTTGATGATGCGGGCGCCTTGCGCCCCGCGATATCGGAAGGAGCTACCGTGGCAGCTGACAGCCTGTTCGTGGGCCTCGACGTAGGGGGGACCTCGGTCAAGATCGGCCTTTTTGACCAGGACGGCCAACTGGTGGGGAAGGGGAGCGTTCCCACCCCGCCGCTCATCGATGCGGACGGCTACACGGCCGTGACCGACAGCATCGCGACCGTGCTCGCCGCCGCGAGCGCCGAGGTCGAACGGATCGCGGGCATCGGCCTTGCGATCCCCTGCCCCGTTCCCGCTGACGGCGTCATCCGCATGCAGGCGAACATCCAGATCAATGCGCCGGGGCTCGCCGACGCGCTCGGGCGCGCCTTCCCCGCGGCGGCGGTGAGGTTCGAGAACGACGCGAACGCCGCGGCGATGGGCGAGCTGTGGGCAGGCAGCGCCAAAGCCTACCAGAGCCTTGTCTTCGTGACGCTCGGCACGGGCGTGGGCGGCGGCATCGTGGTCGGCGGGCGCGTGGTCTCGGGCGTCGTGGGCGCGGGCGGCGAGATCGGGCACCTGTGCATGAACCCGGACGAGGAGCGCTCGTGCGGTTGCGGTGGCAAGGGGCACCTGGAGCAGTATGCCTCGGCGACCGGCATCGTGGCGAGCTACCGCGCCGAATGCGATGCCCGCGGTGTCGAGCCCGTCGCGCTCGAGGGTCCCAGCGACTCGCGTTCCGTCTTCGCGGCAGCCAAGGCGGGCGACGAGGCCGCCTGGGCCGCCATCGACACCATGTGCGACTACCTGGGCCGCGCGCTCGCCATCATCGCGTGCGTGGTCGACCCCGAGGCGTTCGTGCTTGGCGGCGGCACCTCCAACTCGGCCGACCTCTTCATGGACCGGCTCATGGCGAGCTACCGTCGCTACTCGATCAACGTCACCGCGGACACCCCGGTCGAGCTCGCATCGCTCGGCAACGATGCCGGCATCTACGGTGCTGCCTACGTGGCGCTGCAGGCGGCTCAGGGGGAGCAGGCGCCGTCCGCCTGATGCGGTGCCCGCGGCGGCCCTCCCAAATGTGAGGGCCCGTGGACGTGCTACGATTACGATGTATGCGACATTCGGCGGGCTTCCGGCTCCCCCGGGCCCGGAATGCGGGCGGACGGGCCCGCGCGATCGATGGAGGTATCCTTCATGAGCACTGTTTTCGTCTTCGGTCACCAGAACCCCGATAACGACGCCATCATGTCCTCGGTGGTGCTCGCCCAGTTGCTGAACCAGCTCCAGCTGAACGGCGACACCTACGAGGCCCGCTGCCTGGGGCCGCTCCCCGCCGAGTCCGCCAAGCTTCTGGCCGATGCCGGCGTGGACAAGCCGCGCCTGCTCAAGGGCATCAAGGCCCCCACCGGCAAGAAGGCTCCCCAGAAGGTCGTGCTCACCGACCACAACGAGGCCGGTCAGTCGGTCGAGGGCCTCGAGAACGCCGAGATCGTCGGTGTGGTCGATCACCATCGCATCGGCAATTTCACCACGGCCGCCCCGCTCCACTACATCGCCTTCCCCTGGGGCTCCAGCTGCACGATCGTCACGTGGCTCTTCGACGTGCTGGGCGTGAAGCCGACCGACACCCAGGCGAAGCTGCTGCTTTCGGCCATGATGACCGATACGCTCATGCTGAAGTCGCCCACCACCACCGAGGTCGACCGCGCCATCGCCGGCGAGCTCGGTGAGCAGCTGGGGGTCGACCCGGTCAAGTTCGGCATGGAGGTCTTCCTGTCCCGCCCGTCCGGGTCGTTTACGGCCAAGCAGATGGTCGGCAATGACATCAAGATGTTCGAGGTCGGTGGGAAGAAGCTCCTCATCGGCCAGTACGAGACCGTGGACAAGACCCGCGCGCTCGGCATGGTGGACGAGATCCGCACCGAGATGCGCGCGTATCAGAAGGCCAAGGGCGCCGACGGCATCGTGCTGTGCATCACCGACATCATGGAGGAGGGCAGCCAGGTGCTGCTGGAGGGCGATACCGCCGCCGCCCAGAAGGGCCTCAAGATCGCCGACGTCGCCGAGGGCGTGTGGATGCCCGGCGTGATGTCGCGCAAGAAGCAGGTCGCCGCCCCCATTCTCGCCACCGCGTAGGGAGCGCGCATCCCGCGGGAAGCTGTGTGTTCCTTCTGTAACCGCTCGGCGCCTGCGCGCCGTGCGATATCGGACGGGGTAGAACTGATAGGACGGAAACGGCGAGGTGCCCGATCGGCGCCTCGTCGTTTTTTAAGGCGGAATTTGGAGCACGGGCGCATGCGCGCCCTTCACGAGAGGAGCTGGCGGCATGGCGAGGAAGGGCCGCGTCACGAGCAGGCGAGCGCGAGCCAAGGCGGCTGAGCGCAAGGCGCTTGCCGCGTCGGCGGCGCCCGCCATGCTGGCCGACGCGCCGCTCATCTCAAGCCGTGACCGCCGTCGGCTCGAGCGCAAGAGCCTCATCGAGCGCGTGACGGGCAACGGGACCATCTCGGCTGCCGTCATGATCGCGGCCGCCGTGGCCGCCGTCGTCTGCGCGAACACGCCCGCCTACGAGGTGCTCCATGAGTGGTTCTCCCGTCCGGTCTCGATCGCGATCGGCGGGTGGGAGTTCTCGCTTACCTTCGAGCTCTTCGTGAACGATTTCCTCATGGCGATCTTCTTTTTGCTGGTGGGCATCGAGCTCAAGTACGAGATGGCGGTCGGCGAGCTCAGGCGCCCGCGCCAAGCGCTGCTGCCCATGCTCGCCGCGGTGGGCGGCGTCGTGGTGCCCGCGTGCATCTACGGTTTCGTGAACCGCGGGGGTGCCGTCTACGGCTGGGCCATTCCCATGGCGACCGACATCGCCTTCGCGCTCGGCGTGCTCTCGCTTCTGGGCGATCGCGTGCCGCCGGCGATCAAGGTGTTCTTCTCGACGCTCGCGATTGCCGACGACCTGCTGGCGATCGGGGCCATCGCCATCTTCTACGGGCACGCGCCGAGCCTGCCCTGGCTCGCGGCGGCCGCCGCCGTGACGGCATGCCTCGCGGGCCTGAACCGCCTGCGCTACTTCCGGCTCGCCCCGTATATGGCGCTCGGGCTCGTGCTGTGGTTCTGCCTGTTCCAGTCCGGCGTGCACGCGACGCTCGCGGGCGTCATCCTGGCGTTCACGATCCCGGCGCGCTCGGATATCGACGCCGGGAGCCTCGTGGGCTGGCTCGCCACGAAGCTGCCCGAACTCGATGATCGCTTCGACGACGAGGCGCATATCCTGGGGCAGCACGACTTCACCCATGCCGTCACGCGCGTGGAGCGCGTCATGCACCGCGTGACGCCGCCGCTGCAGCGCCTCGAGCACAACATCGCGACGCCGGTGAACTTCATCATCCTGCCCGTGTTCGCATTCGTGAACGCGCAGGTGCGCCTGGTCGGCGTGGACCTGGCCGCGCTCGCGCTCGACCCCGTCGCCGTGGGCGTGTACGCGGGCATGCTCCTCGGCAAGCCGGCGGGCATCTTCGGGGTGACGTTCCTCCTGGTGAAGACGGGCATCGCCGAGCTTCCGAGCGGTGTGGGCTGGCGGCATATCGCGGGCGTGGGCATCTTGGGCGGTATCGGGTTCACGATGTCGATCCTGATCGCGGGCCTCGCGTTCACCCAGATCCCGGCAGAGCTTCTGGCGGCCAAGACGGCCATCCTCGCCGGATCGGTCTCGTCGGCGGCGATCGGCCTCGCCTACATGGCGCGCGCCTGCCGCCCGGGTGCCGCCTCGCGCTAGGGGAGCCGTCCGGCGGCCCCGGGCGCCATGGCTAGAGGCTGCGGCCGAGCAGTGCGCGCACCTCGCTCACCTGCTCGATCGCCTTGTCCACCTTGTATTGGGCCTCGCGGATCTGCCCCTGGACGTAGAAATCGACGAAGGGGTTGTCGAAGAACACGTCGGCGAAGAGCATGAAGTCGCCCATATCGAGGTCGAGCGCCCCCATGTTCTCGACGTCGCGCAGCTCGACCACGAACCGCTCGAGCGCGCCGCGCGCCGCGGCGAGCTCGTCGTTCGCGCGGCGCATCTTGTCCCGCTTGACCATCGAGGAGAACATGCCGCCGACGAGCATGTCGAACATGCCCCAGTTGCCGGCGGAGGCCAGAAGCTCACGCGCTTGCTCCAGGTGGTTCAGCGCGGCGTCGGCAGCGTCGATCGCTTCTTGGATCTCGAGCCTCCGGCGCGCGAGGCCACTGGCTTCGGCATCGCGGGTCTGCCCCGGCTCCGGCTCCGGAATGCCCGACGGATCGTGCGTGCCCCTGTCCATCGTCGCCCCTATTCCACGGTGCCGAGCATGCTGCCCCAGCCGTGCGCCGCGAGCGCGGAGTTCAGCTGGTCGCACAGGCGCGTGCGATCGTAGGTGCCCGGCGGCACCAGGTTCACGATCTCCATGAGCTCGTCATCGAGGTCCATGAGCTCCGCCTGGACCACCAGGTCAAACCGGTCGATGGCGCCTCGCCCCGCGAAGAGCCCGTCGATCATGCGCTGGAGCTCGCCGAATGACTCTCCCTGGAAAGACCCGATGTCCATGTTCCTCCCCGTGCCTTCTTCAAAGATGGCGACCCGACACCGACATCCGCGCCGACGCCTATGTCGATGGCACCACTATACCCGTCATCGCCATCATGCTTCCAAAACCCCATAACGGATGACGTTCCAACTGCTTTCGAGGGAGGGGCGCTGCGTCGGCGACCTGCTGGAGACGCAACGCAGGCGCAGCGCAGGCGCAGAGCGGGCGCCACGCGGGCGCAGCGAGAACGATCCGATGCCGCGCGGACCAAGGTGCCGATGGGGACGGTAACGTAGGTTTTTGTTGCGAAACGATGCCGGTGGATAGCGGATTGCCCCGAGCGCGTATACACTTACGCAGGCAACAGATGGCGGCATCGTTTCGACGTCGATGCCCTGCTCCGGATACGTCGGTGCCTGCGCACCCCGGGGCGCGCGGGCGGCGCGACGGTGCAAAAAGGGGGTCTTATGCAGACAGAGTACGAGCGCGTGGAAGCCGAGCTTCTCCAGACGATGTATGAGCGCATGTCCGACGCCGAGCTCGATGCGGCGATTCTCGAGCTCGAGCGCGAGGTCGACGAGGTCAAGGCCAAGGGCTTGAAGCTCGATATGGCACGCGGTAAGCCGTCCCCGCAGCAGGTGGACATCTCGCGCCCCATGCTCGATCTGCTCACGAGCGACTCCGACCTCTTCGACGAGGGCATCGACTGCTCCAACTACGGCTGCTTCGACGGCATCCCCTCGGCGCGCCGCCTCGCCGGCGAGTTTCTGGACGTTCCCGCCGAGCAGACGATCGTGCTCGGCTCCTCGAGCCTGAATATCATGCAATCCGTGCTCATCCACTATTGGGAGAAGGGCGTCCCCGGCTACACCCCCTGGTACAAGCTCCCGCATGTGAAGTGGCTGTGCCCCAGCCCGGGCTACGACCGCCACTTCGGTCTCACCCAGGATCTCGGCATCGAGAACATCCCGGTCCGCATGACCGATGAGGGTCCCGATATGGACGAGGTCGAGTACCTCTGCGCCAAGGACGATTCCATCAAGGGCATGTTCTGCGTACCCAAGTACTCCAACCCCACCGGCATCACCTATTCCGACGAGACGGTGCGCCGCCTCGCCGTCATGAAGGCCGCGCCCGACTTCCGCATCGTGTGGGACAACGCCTATGCGGTCCACGACCTCTTCGACGAGACCGACCACCTGATGAACATCCACGATTGCGCGCGTGAGGTGGGCAACGAGGACCGCATCCTGGAGGTCGCCTCTACGTCGAAGATCACCTTCCCCGGCGCGGGCATCGCGTTTTTCGGCTCCAGCGCCGCGAACGTCGAGGAGGTCGCCCGCACGCTGCAGGTGGGCCTCATCTCCGCGAACAAGCTGAACCAGCTCATGCACGCGCGCTTTCTGCCCGACATGGATGCGGTCAAGGCGCACATGCGCAAGCATGCCGAGTTCCTGCGCCCGCGTTTCGCCGCGGTCGAGCGCAAGCTCACCGAGGGGCTCGGCGGCACGGGATGCGGTCGTTGGTCGCATCCGCGCGGCGGCTACTTCGTGTCCTTCGACGGCCCCAAGGGCTCGGCGAAGCGCGTGTGGCAGCTGTGCTCCGACATGGGCGTGACGCTCACGCCGGCTGGGGCCACCTGGCCGGGCGGCGCGGACCCGGATGATACCAACATCCGCATCGCGCCCACCTACCCCTCGGTCGAGGAGCTCGAGGCGGCGCTCGACGTGCTCGTGCTCGCGGTGAAGCTCGTCTCGGCGCGCATCGCCCGCGAGGAGCGCGCCGCATAAGGCTCGAGGGCTCTCCCGGGTGCCTGCCGGTCTGCCGGGTACGCGTGGGCAAGATTTGAGATTCGCGCCCCGTACGTCCGAACATGGGCTTTCAGCAGGTACAATAAACCGAATGACACCAAACGCGATGCGGACGTGGAAGCGTCCGCATCGTCTGATTACCCGGAGGGGGAAATCCCAGCATGGCTGATGATTTCTTCGATGACGAGCAAGAGCTGATGGAGGCTGCGGCGCACGGGGATGCGTCCGGTGCCGATTCCGCCGCCGAGGCCGTGGACGCCCAGGCGGCAGTTGCCGGCCGGAAACGCCGGGCCTCTGCCGGCGCCGCGACGGCACGCGAGCCCCGGCAGGAGGACGTCGCCGCATCCGGCCGCCAGGCGCCCCCGTTCTGGATGGTCCTCGCCATCGCCGCGATCGCGCTGCTGCTCGGTGTGGTGATCGGCTACCTCATGGGGTCCTCGGCGACGCTCGCGGCGCTCGAATCCCAGATGGGCTCGCAAGCGCAGGCCGCCGAAACCGACTCCGATACCTCCGCCTACGAGCTTCCCGAGGGTCATCCCCAGGTTGAGGTGGACGAGGACGGCACCGCGCACGTCGCCGACGATACCGCTGCGGCCGGGGAGTAGGGGGCGGGCATGGCTTTCGACCAGAAGCAGGCAAGAACCGCCCGCGCCGCGATCGTGCTGGCGGGTATCGCCATCGTCGCCGTCGCGGCGCTCGTCGCGGTGGTCGGCTTCGGTGTCGGCGCGCCCGCGGCGGGCGATGCCGCATCTTCCCCCGAGGACACCGTGGACATGGTTGCCGACGCCGCCGCCGCGAGCGAGGCGGATTCCCATACCGTGGACGATATCGACGCTGAGTACGGCACCGCCACGAGCACGCTCATCAGTCAGTACGAGGCGGATCCGTCGAATCCCTCGGCGCTTGTCAACCTCGCGAACGGCTACTTCGATTGGGGCGTCGCGGTCATGAACCACGCGGCGGATGCCGCTGACGACGCGCACGCCGCCGAGCTCTTCCAGGACGCCATCGGCTACTATGACAAGTATCTCGAGGGCAACCCCGGCGCGCGCTCGGCCGCCGTCGACCGCGCCATCTGCGTGTTCTACGCGGGCGACACCCAGACGGCGATCGCGGATCTGGAGGAGCTTACCGCCGAGGACGCCTCCTTTGCGCCCGCGTGGGCGAACCTCGGTATGTTCTACGAGGCGGCGGGCAGCACCGATCAGGCCGCCGACGCCTATCGACGCGCCATCGACGCCGCGGGCGAGGACGATGCCTACAGCGTGGTCGACTACGCGCAGGGGCGGCTCGAGGCCCTCGGCCAGTGACCTTCCGCGCGGCAACGCGCTTGCAGACCGTTAGGAGCGGACATGGAACTTTCGATCATCGCAAACCCCACCCCCGAGCGCTACGGCATCTCCGTGGCGGGCGAGGTGGACATCTCGAACGCGGCCAAGCTCCGCGAGGCGATCGACTATGCCCTCGAGCAGCCGGTCGAGCGGGTCGAGCTCGATTTCGCCGAGGTCGCCTACATCGATTCGACCGGTGTCGGCGTGCTCGTGGGCGCGGCGCACCATGCGGCCGACCACGGCAAGGGCTTCTCGGTCGTGAACGCACAGCCCGGTGTCATGCGCGTGGCGCAGCTGCTCGGTGTCGACCAGGAGATTTCCATCACGGCACGGTAAGCTTTGCCGCAAGACGCCCCGAGCGCGTCGCGGGCGGCGTATACTGTATCGGTTTATGAGCGGTTCCGCGCTCGCCGCGGCGTCGGAACGCAACGCACGATTCACCTGGGAGGTTTCCGCGTGCTGGGAATCGGATCCACCGAGTTCATGATCATCGTGGTCTTCGGCTTTCTGCTGTTCGGCCCCGATAAGCTCCCGCAGATGGGAAAGACGCTGGGTCGCGCGCTCAGGCAGTTCCGCGAGGCGCAGCAGAAGATGACGTCCGTGGTGCAAAGCGAGGTCATCGACCCCATGGCGGCTGTCGCGAACGCCCCGGCGAAGCCCAAGAAGGCGGCGTCCGCCGCGGCTCCCGCCGCCGGCGCCGACCAATCCGACGGTCAGCAGGCTGCCGAGGCCTCGTCCACCGCGGATGCGGCTCCCGCGCGCAAGGAGACCTTTGCGGAGCGCCGTGCGCGCCTGGCAGCCGAGAAGGCCGCGCGCCAGCAGGCATCCGCGACGGCATCGGCGGATGCACCGGGAGACGACGCCG
>CASFIQ010000052.1 GCA_949294785.1 uncultured Collinsella sp. | reverse complement strand
ACGACCACCACGGCGGCATCGGTGACCGACCGCGCCAGCTCGGCGCGCAGCCGCGCGTCGGTGGCGTAGTCGAGGGCGGAGAACGAATCGTCGAAGACGAGCACCTCCGGGCGCTTGGCAAGCGCGCGGGCGATCGCCAGGCGCTGGCGCTGACCACCCGAGACGTTCGTGCCTCCCTGCGCGATGGGCGCGCCGTAACCCTCGTCGCGCTCCGCTATGAACTCCTCCGCCTGCGCCACGGCGGCCGCGGCGCGCATGTCGTCGTCGGTGACGGTATCGCCCGCGAACTTGATGTTGCTCTCGATGGTGCCCGAGAAGAGCATGCCCTGCTGCGGCACGTAACCGATTCTGCGACGCAGCTCCGAGAGGCTCCAGTCGCGGACGTCGATGCCGTCGAGCAGCACCGCGCCGCCCGTGACGTCGTAGAGGCGCGGGATCAGCTGCACGAGCGTGGACTTGCCCGAACCGGTGGACCCGATGATGCCCGTCATGCGGCCCGGGCGGGCGGAGAAGCTGATGCCCTGGATGACGTCGTGGCGCGCATCCGGATACTGGAAGCTCACGTCGCGGAAGGTCAGCTCGCCGCGCGGGGCGCCCGCTGCGGGCAGTTGCGGACGGGCCGGGTCGGTGATCGAGAGCGGGCAGCTCACGACCTCCTCCACGCGCTCGGCGGCGACCTCGGCGCGCGGCAGGATCACCGAGACCATGGTCAAGATCATGAAGGCCATGACGATCTGCATGGTGTAGGAGATGAACGCCATCATGTCGCCCACCTGCAGAACGCCGTAGGCCACGCCATGGCTGCCGAACCATACGATGAGGAGCGTGACGCAGTTCATGACGAACATGAGCAGCGGCATCATGAAGCTCATGGCGCGGTTGGTGAAGAGCTGCGTGCCCATGAGCTCACGACTCGCGCGGTCGAACCGGTCGAGCTCGTAGCCCTCGCGCCCGAACGCACGGATGGGCATGATGCCGTCGAGCATCTCGCGCGCCACCAGATTGACGCGGTCCACCAGCTGCTGCATCCGCTTGAACCGCGGCATGGTAAGCCCCATGAGCACGCCCACCACGGCCGATACCGCGATCACCGCGATACCGATGGTCCACTCGAGCCCCGTGGAGGTGGCGAGCACGCGCGTGACCGCGACGATGCCCATGATCGGCGCGAGCAGCACGAGCCGCATGAACATGGTCGCGGCCATCTGGATCTGCTGGATGTCGTTGGTGCAGCGGGTGATCAGCGACGCCTGGCTGAAGCGGTTCACCTCCGCCGGGGAGAAGCGCATGACCCGCGCGAAGGCGTCGCGGCGCAGGTCACGAGCGATGGTGGCCGCGGTGTGCGAGGCAACCGCGCCCGTGAGCACCGTCGTCACCAGGCTCACCAGGCAGAGCCCGAACATCTCAAGCGCCGTCTTGGCGAGGTAGCCGTTCTGGACGTCCGCCGCATCGATGCCCTGGGCAGCGTACTCCTCGCTCACGAAGGCGATGGCGCGCTGGGTGACGATGCTTCCGCCCATGGCGCCCATCTGCTCACCGATCGCCTCCGCCGCGTCGGCGAGCTCGGAGCGCGAGACGAGGCCCGCATCCACGGCGGCGCGCAGGGCGTCGACGGTGATGACGGTGCCCGCGGGAAGCGCCGAGCCCTCCCCCAGCGCCGATGCGTCGACGCCGTCGCCGAGGGCGAGCAGGGCCACCTCGGCGAGACTCATGCTCTGGGCGAGCTTGGAGGAGACCTCGCGATCGGAATCCGAGCCCACGTAGGCGCGCACGCCCTCCGCGTTCGCGGGCCCGTACGCGCCGTCCACGTCCGCGGCGTCGCCGTCGCCCATGAAGAGCTCGAGGTCATCGAGCGTCTCGGCGCGCACCGTCTCGGGCACCGGGCTCTCGATGCCGTCCTGCTGGATGCCCACGTCGACGATCTCGGACATCAGCGAGGGCAGCGCCAGGTCCGCGCTCGCCGAGACTGCGAGCAGCACCACGACCGCTGCGAGCGCCGCCAGATGATGCCGAAACAGCTTCACGATCCTCATGCGCCCACCCCCGTCCGCGCGTAACCGTCCACGATGCTGCGGGAGCGGTGAATGAGCCGGACCATCTCGCGCGCGTCGTCCGGCCCGAGCTCCTCGAGAAAACGCACCACGGCCCTGAGGCCGTCGGCGCGGACCTGCTCCGCGCGCGCGGCGCCCGCCTCGGTGATGCGCACGAGCACGCCGCGGCGGTCGCGTGCGGCGTGCTCGCGAACCACATAGCCCTTCTCCTCGAGCGCGCGCAGGATGTTCGCCATGCGGGCGCTCGTGAGGTGCGTACGCTCCCCCAGCACCGTGGGCGACAGCGGCTCCCGCGCCTCGAAGAGCGCCATGAGCACGGCGAGTTCGCCGCGCACGAGGTTGATCGCGGCGGGACCGAGCACCCGCCCGATGGCACCGAGCTCCACCAGGAGCTCGTAGGCGAGTTCCTCGAAGCCCTGCTTCTCGTCCATACCATTTCCTAACACTAGAAGCTACTTACCGTGTTAGGTATACCCCATGCCCCACCGGTCGCGACGGCGATGGCGCATGGCCACCGCATCTTCATATCGCGCGTCCCCCCATCGCGTATCGCGCCGCGCTCCCCAACCCCGCCGAACGCTCCCGGATCTCGAAGCGCTCCCCGCTCATGGTCCCTGCCGCAGGGGCCGCGAAACGCGAACGGCACCCCGCGATGAGGCGAGGTGCCGTTCGGTAAGGGGAAAGCCCGCCGCATCCGCGCGATTGCCGAGGAGCTCTAAGACCCTCACGGGGATGCGGGGCGATCGGACATCGGGCGGCATCGGGCGCGCTGCCCGTAAGCCTTAGGAGAACATGCCCGTCAGGTAATCGTTCAGACGCTTGTCCTTGGGGCGCTGGAAGATCTGGTCGGTCTCGCCGTACTCCACCATATCGCCCATGTAGAAGAAGGCGGTGCGGTTCGACACGCGCGAGGCCTGCTCCATGTTGTGGGTGACGATGATGATCGCGCGGTCGCGGGCGAGCGACAGCATCAGGTCCTCGATCGCGAGCGTCGAGATGGGATCGAGCGCCGAGCAGGGCTCGTCGAACAAGATCACGTCCGGCTTCATGGCGAGCGTGCGCGCGATGCACAGGCGCTGCTGCTGGCCGCCGGAGAGCGCGAACGCGCTCTGGTCGAGCTTGTCCTTCACCTCGTCCCACAGCGCGGCGCCGCGCAGGGACTCCTCCACCATCTGCTCGAGCACCTTCTTGTCGCGGACACCGTGGCGCTTGGGCGCGAAGGTGATGTTCTCGCGGATGGACTTGTGGAAGGGGTTCGGCTGCTGGAACACCATACCGATGGACTTGCGCAGCTCGAAGAGGTTCTCGCTCTTGGTGTTGATGTTGTGCCCGTCGTAGATGATCTCGCCCTCCACACGGCAGCCGCGGATCTCGCGGTTCATGAGGTTCAGGCTGCGCAGGAAGGTCGATTTGCCGCAACCGGAGGGGCCGATGAGCGCGGTGATCTCGTCCTTGTGGAACTTGAGCGACGTGTCGTGCAGCGCATGGTGGTCGCCGTAGTAGACGTTCACATCGTGCGTCTCCAGCATGACCTCGTCGGAGATCGCCACACCGGTCACGCGCGGGCCCTGCTCGCTCGTGGCGACGCTGTCCAGAAACGCGGCGGTCGAGGTGTTGGCGTTGGTGGTCTCACTCATTCGGCGGTCATCCTCCTCGCGAGGGCCTTGCCGGCGATGCGGGAAAGCACGTTGAACAGAAGCACGCAGATCATCAATACCGCGGCGGTACCCCAGACGATGTGCTGCGCCTCCGGGCTGCCCTCGCCGTAGATCTTGTAGATGTGCACGGCGAGCGACTCGCCGGGACGGAAGATGTTCCAGGCGCACGTGGGGCTCGAGAAGTTGAGCGAGAGGAAGTTGAGGCGCGCCGGGCTCGACATGCCCGAGGTGAACAGCAGCGCCGCCGCCTCGCCGAACACGCGCCCCGCCGAGAGCACCACGCCCGTCACGATCGCGGGCATGGCCGCGGGGATGAGCACATGCAGCGTCGTCTCCCAGCGCGTGAGACCCATGGCAAGGCACGCGTCGCGCTGGCTGGCGGGAACGTCCTCGAGCGCCTGCTGGATCACGCGCGTCAGGATCGGGATGTTGAACATCGTGAGCGCGATCGCGCCGGAGATGAGCGAGTACCCCCAACCGAAGTTCACGCTGAACATGAGGAAGCCGAACATACCGACGACGATCGAGGGCAGGCTGGAGAGCGTCTCAATCGCGGTGGAGGCGATCTTGGTGATGGGACCCTCGGGCGCGTACTCAACCAGGAAGACCGCACCGCCCAGACTGATCGGCAGCGAGATGATGAGCGTCAAGATCAGCAGGTAGAACGAATCGAACAGCTGGTAGGCGATACCGCCCTCGGTGCCGTTCGAACGAGACGCCTCGGTCAGGAAGCCGGGCTGGAAGAGCTGCCCCACGCCCTGGAACAGGATGTAGACGACCATGGCGACGACGATGAGCATGACGACGCCCACGATCGCGGCCAGGATGCCCGTCGCGAGGCTGTCGTTGCGCATGGAGCGGCGGATGCGCGCGTCCTGCTGCTCGGCGGTGATGTTAGCCACGGGACTTCGCCCCCTTCGCGCCGATAAGGTGGATGATCATGATGAAGATGAGCGACATGCCCATCAGCAGCAGGCCGAGCGTCCACAGCGCGTCGTTCTGCACGGAGCCGGTTGCGTAGACCGCCATCGAGGTGGTGAGCGTCGTGGTGATGGTGGACGCGGAATCGAGCAGGCCCATCGGCATCGTCTCGACGCCGCCGATGACCATGCGCACCGCAAGCGTCTCGCCAAAGGCGCGCGTCATACCGAGGATGACCGCGGTCATGAGCGACGGGGTCGCGCTCTTCAGCACCACGTGCCAGATGGTCTGCCAGCGCGTGTAGCCCAGCGCGAGCGATCCCTCGCGGTAGCTCTGGGGCACCGCGCGCAGCGCATCGATCGAGAGCGTCGTCACCGTGGGCAGGATCATGAGCGCGAGCACGATCGAGCCGGGCAGGATGCCCAAGCCAAGCTCGACGTTGAAGATGATGCGCACCGCCCGCACGATCACATGGAAGCCGATGAGGCCGAACACGACCGAGGGAATGCCCACCAGAAGCTCGATGAGCGGCTGGAAGTACTTCTGGCCGAACTTCGGCGAGATCTCGACCACGTAGATAGCGGCGCCGATGGCGATAGGCACCGCGATGACCGTCGAGAGCACCGTGACGGCGAACGAGGTGACGATGAGCGGGAGCGCGCCGGTGAAGGGCAGCCCCGTGGCCTCGTTCGTCTGCGCGAGGTTCCACTTGGTGCTGGTGAAGAACTCTACTACGGAAACGCCGTCCTTGAAGAACGTGGAGAGGCCGCGCTGCGCCACCATGAAGATGAGCGCCACAACGACGAGTGTCACGAGCGCGACGCAGGCGCCCGTGACACTCAGACCCACTTTCTCAAGGTTGCGTTTTGGCATCTGCTTTGCCATAGCGCACCTTTCGAACAGTTACGTACAGGCGTAAAACGTTCAGACGAGCCGTCTTACTTCTCGGTGACGTTGCCCTCGGCGTCCTTGACGACGGTCATCTGGGAGACGGGGATGAAGCCCTGCTCCTCGACGAGCGAGCCCTGGACGGCGTCGGAGAGCATGTACTCGAGGAACGCCTTGGTGACGTCGTCGGCATCCTCCTGGCAATACATGTGCTCGGTCGCCCAGATGGGGAAGGAGTTATCGGTCACGTTCTCGGAGGTCGGCTCCACGCCGCCCACCTTGATGGCCTTGAAGCTCTCCTCGTCGAAGTGGGAGAAGTCAAGGTAGGAGATCGCGTTGTCGGTGGAACCGATCTGGGTCTGGACGTCGCCGGACTTGTCGAGCTCGGCCTCACCGGTGAAGTCGGGCACATCGTCGCCGAAGACGGCGGCCTCGAAGGTGGCGCGGGTGCCGGAGCCGGCCTTGCGGTTGAGCACGTGGATCTCGGCATCCTCGCCGCCGACCTCGCTCCAGTTGGTGATCTGGCCGGAGAAGATGCCGGCGAGCTGCTCGAGGGAGAGGTCGTCCACGGTCACGTTCATGGAGACCACGGGGCCCATGCCCACGACGGCGACCTCGTGGTCGACGAGGGTCGCGGCCTGATCGGCCTCGAGCTTGGTCTCGGCGAAGACGTCGGAGTTGCCGATGTTCACGGTGCCGTCGGCCACGGCGGTGAGGCCGGTGCCCGAGCCGTTGCCGGAACCGGTGATCGAGACGTCCGGGTTCTCGTTCATAAACTGCTCGGCGGCAGCCTCGACGAGCGCCTGGAAGGAGGAGGCACCGTCATAGGTCACGCTGCCGGAAAGGGTCGAGGTCTCGGCGGCACCGGAGCCGGCGGTCGCGGTATCGGTACCACCGCAGCCAGCAAGGCCGAGGCCCGCAACGGCGGCCACGCCACCGGCGAGACCGAGGAAATGACGACGAGAGCAAGCGATGTCGAACATGGTTCTCCTTTCGCGAACATTTCATTCGCACGTGTTGCGGACGGGTCCCCGCCCGCGTTCCGCTACGTACTCTATCGCGCAAGGATTCGCCGCCCGAGGCTCGCTTGCCTTCTATTACGCTGTTCTGACCATCCATTACGCGCCGATTGGCGCACATTTACGGGCAGCTTACATTGATGCGGCACATGTAAGGCGCCCGCGC
>CASFIQ010000051.1 GCA_949294785.1 uncultured Collinsella sp. | reverse complement strand
CTGTCGGCGGCATCGCCGATCTGGTGCGCGATCCCGCCCGCGTCGAGATCGCCCCGGTGACCGTGGCGGCCGACACCGTCGACCAGTACGTGCTGCCTGTATCGCTCGAGGCGAAAAACGGCCTGCTCGCGCAGGTGCTCAAGCAGCACGGGCCGCGCCGCGTCATCGTGTTCTGCCGTACCAAGCACCGCGCCGATGCCTGCTGTCGCCGCCTGAACCACGCCGGTATTCGCGCACTGCCCATCCACGGCAACCGCAGCCAGGCCCAGCGTGAGCGCGCCCTGCAGGACTTCCGTCGTGGCCGTTGCGATGTGCTGGTGGCCACCGACGTGCTCGCGCGCGGCATCGACATCACCGACGTGCGCTACGTGGTGAACTTCGACGTGCCCGAGGAGCCCACGGACTACATTCACCGCATCGGCCGCACGGGGCGTGCCGGCGAGGTGGGTTGGGCGCTCACGTTTGTGACGATCAACGACATCGAGGAGTTCTTTGCCATCGAGGCCCTCATGGGCAAGACGGCGGAGCTTTTCGATGCCCAGGGGCTCGACTGCGGCGAGCAGCCGCCGGTGGTGGATCCGGCGCGCATGCCGGCTGCGAAGGCGGGCAAGAAGAAGACCAAGCGCGGCAAGTCGACCTCCAAACGCAAGAAGGGCAAGGCCACCGCGTCGTCTACCGGCCGCACCCGCGATCGCGCGGGTGCTGCCGCGCTCACGCGGGACAGGTCGTCGGCGCCCAGGTCGCGGCGGCGCGGCGCGCGCTTTTTCCCGCTCGTGGACTTGCCGCGCTTCGTCTTCTTCTTGCCCGCCGCCTTCGTCCGCGCGGGCACGCGGGCGGGATCGACCGCAGGCGGGTTCTCGCCGAGGTCGAGGCCGTGCCGCGCCGCGTCGTAGGTCGCGACGACCTTGCCCATCAGGGCCTCGATGCCGTAGAAGTCCTCCACATCCTGCTCGGTCACGAAGGTGAGCGACCAGCCCTCCTCCCCCGCGCGGCCCGTTCGGCCGATGCGGTGGATGTAGTCGGTCGGCTCGGAGGGGACATCGAAGTTCACCACGTAGCGCACGTCGGTGATGTCGATGCCGCGGGCGAGCACGTCGGTCGCCACCAGCACGCCGGCATCGCCGCGACGGAACGCCTCCAGCGCGCGCTCTCGCTGGTTCTGCGTGCGGTTGCCGTGGATCGGCAGCGCGCGGATGCCGGCGCGCGCCAGACGGCGGCAGCAGGCGTCGGCGCGGTGCTTGGTGCGGGTGAACACGATCACGCGACGCGGGCCCTCGGCCTTGAGCACCTGCGCCAGCAGCGCGTTTTTCGCCTCGAGCGACACGGGGAGCACGTACTGCTCCACGGTATCGGCGGCGCGCACCTCGGGCGCGATCTCGACGCGAGCGGGATCGCGCACCAGATCGGCGATCGCGCCCACGGCGGCGTCCTCGAGCGTCGCCGAGAACAGCAGGGTCTGGCGCTCCGCCGGGGTCTTCGACACGATCTTGCGAACATCGTGCACGAAGCCCATGTCGAGCATGCGGTCCGCCTCGTCGAGCACGAGCAGGCGAACCTCGTCCAGGTTCGCCGCGCCCTGATCGATCAGGTCGACCAGGCGCCCCGGGGTGGCGACCAGCACGTCGCAGCCGCGCGCGAGCGCGTTCTTCTGCGGGCCGTACGCGACGCCGCCCACCACCGTCACCGCGACGTGATGCGTGCGGCGCGCGATCTTCGTCGCGACATCGTCGATCTGCTGGGCGAGTTCGCGCGTGGGCGTGATGACGAGCATCTGGGGACCGCGTCGGCGCTGCGCCTTGCGACCGCGGCCCGCCGGCGCGATCCGCGGCAGGCGGCTCAGGGCGGGAAGCAGAAACGCCGCCGTCTTGCCTGTGCCCGTCTGGGCGGCGGCCATGACGTCGCGCCCGGAGAGTACCTGGGGGATGGCCTGCGCCTGCACCGGCGTCGGCGCGGTGTAGCCCAGATCGCGCGTCGCCATAAGGACCTCGGGGGCAAGGCCCAGTCCGTCGAAGCCGCAAATGGCGCCATCAGCGGCATCGCGCGCCGCCGCATCGTCGCATACGCGGCGCGTCGCATCGTTCATATCGAGTTTTTTCATAGTACGAGACAATCCGTTCCCAAAGCGTCCGCATGCACCGGGCGGCCCGTGCGGTCGGATGCCGTCGCGGCCATGCCATGCGAGATCGTGAATAGAGACCGACGGAATCGCGCGCGGGCGAGGATGGCCCATGATAAGGCGCACGGGAGCAGATCCGCCGCAGGAAAGTATAGGTGCCGCGCGCGGGCGGACAAAGGCCGCCGGCCCATCGCGCACGCAAACCCCACGAGCGCTGGGCCGATGGCGCGGTGGGCAAACATGCCATCCAGATCTTTCGCAGCGCTGAATACCCCCAGGGGGTATGGGTATATACTTATGCCGACAAGCAACGCCGCCGGATCGGCGCGCCGCCGGCTTTCCGGCAGACGGCGTCGGACACGGCGAAACCAACATCAGAAGGGAGCCGCGATGGCTCACGAGACATTCGATGTGGGAGGCATGACCTGCGCGGCGTGCCAAGCCCATGTTGAGAAGGCCGTCTGCAAGCTCGAGGGCGTCGAGAACGTCGCCGTCAACCTGCTCTCCGGATCCATGACGGTGGATTTCGACGAGCAGGCGCTCACCGACGACGACATCTGCCGAGCGGTCGACCGCGCCGGCTATTCGGCCGCACCCCAAAAAGACGGCGCGGCGGAGGCGTCCGGCGTTGCCGCGCGGGCACCCAAGCTGGAATCCCCCACCAAGAAGCTCGAGGAGACGGCGCGCGCCATGAAGCGACGGCTCGTCACCTCGCTCGTCTTCTGGGTCCCGCTCTTCTACATCGGGATGGGCCATATGCTGGGCTGGCCCGTGCCCGACGTCTTCGCCGACCCGACCCACGCCATGACCCTCGCGCTGACCGAGCTCGCGCTCGCGCTGCCCATCATGTACGTCAACCGCGCCTACTTCGTGAACGGCTTCAAGTCGCTCTGGCACCGCGCGCCCACCATGGACGCGCTGATCGCCATCGGATCGGCGGCGAGCATCGCCTGGAGCGCCTACGCGATGTTCCTCATGGCCGACGCGCTGGCCGCCGGCACGGCGGCGGGCGTCGCGCGGGCGCACGCGATCTGCATGGACAACCTCTACATCGAAAGCGCCGGCACCATCCTTGCCCTGGTCACCGTGGGCAAATATCTGGAGACCCGCTCCAAATCCAAGACGGGCGGCGCGCTGGAGAAGCTCATCGACCTTGCACCGAAGCGCGCGACCGTGGTGGACGAGGCGGGCGTGGAGACCGAGGTCGACGTCGAGCAGATCCAGCTGGGCGCCACGGTGCTCGTTCGGCCCGGCGAATCGATCCCCGTCGACGGCGTGGTCCTGGAGGGGACGTCGGCCGTGGACGAGAGCGCGCTCACCGGAGAATCGATCCCGCAGGAGAAGCACCCGGGCGACACGGTCAGCGCCGCCACGGTGAACCGCACCGGCTCCTTCACGTTCCGCGCCACGCGCGTGGGCGCCGACACCGCCCTTGCCAAGATCATCCGCCTGGTCGAGGACGCCAACGCCACCAAGGCGCCCATCGCCCGCATGGCCGACAAGGTCGCCGGCGTCTTCGTGCCGGTGGTGCTCGGCATCGCCGCCATCACCTTCGCGGTGTGGATGGTCGCGACCGGCAACGTCAACCAGGCGCTCACCGCCGGCGTCGCCGTGGTGGTGATCAGCTGCCCGTGCGCGCTGGGGCTCGCGACACCGGTCGCCATCATGGTGGGCACCGGCAAGGGGGCCGAGATGGGCGTGCTCTTCAAGAGCGCCGAGGCGCTCGAGGCCCTGCAGGCGGTCGAGACGGTCGTGCTCGACAAGACGGGAACCGTGACCGAGGGGCGCCCCCGCGTGACCGATGTCGTCCCGGCGCGGCGTGCGGACGGCGCCCCCGCCATGAGCGAGAAGGCCCTCATGAAGCTCGCCGCGGCGCTCGAGCGCACCAGCGAGCACCCGCTCGCCGAGGCGATCATGGCGCGCGCCGAAGAGATGGGGATCGCGGGGCGCGTGGTCGAGGACTTCCGGGCGGTCCCGGGGCGCGGGGTCACGGCGCGCGAGGGCGAAAGCGTTATCGCCGCGGGCAACGCCCAGCTCATGACCGACTTAGGGATCGAGGTGCCCCGCGAGCTGCGGGACCGCTTCGCCGCCGAGGGCAAGACGCCCCTCTTCTTCGCGCGCAACGGGGGGCTCGCGGGCACCATCGCCGTGGCGGACCAGGTGAAGCCCACGAGCGCCGCCACGATCCGCGCGCTCGGCGAACTGGGCGTTGACACCATCATGCTTACCGGCGACAACGAGCTCACCGCCCGGGCGATCGCACGCAAGGTGGGCATCGAGCGGGTCATCGCCGATGTCATGCCCGAGGACAAGGAGCGCCATGTCCGCGAACTGCAGGACGCGGGGCGCTCGGTCGCCATGGTGGGCGACGGCATCAACGACTCCCCGGCGCTCGCGCGGGCCGACGTGGGCCTGGCGATCGGCACCGGCGCGGACATCGCCAAGGAGGGCGCGGACGTGGTCCTCATGCGCAGCGACCTTCTGGACGTCGCGCGCGCCATCGAGCTCTCCCGCGCCGTGATTCGCAACATCAAACAGGACCTCTTCTGGGCCCTCTTCTACAACGCCTGCGGTATCCCGCTTGCAGCGGGCGTGCTCTTCCCCGTGCTGGGCTGGCAGCTCTCGCCCATGTTCGGCGCGGCGGCCATGAGCCTGTCCTCCGTATGCGTGTGCACGAACGCGCTGCGCCTGCGCACCTTCAGGCCCAAGGTTACGGACCGCGTGGCCGAAACGGGCGCGCAGGGCGACCCGATCTGATGCCTCGCGCCCGAAAGCCACCCGACCCGAAACCTGGATAAGCGCCCTCCCCCGCGCGGGCGCCCGGGCGGACGCGATATCATAGACAACGGGCGGCCCCGCCGCCCCGAGACGAAAGGATGAGACCGATGACCTACACCATCAAGACCGAGGGGCTCCACTGCGGACACTGCGACGCCGCCGTCGAAACCGAGCTCATGAAGGTCGCCGGCGTCACCGATGCCGACGCCGACCATGAGACCAACACCGTGACCGTCGAGTGCGCGGGCGAGGTCGACCCCGCCCTTCTGGAGGCCGCCGTCGCCGCCGCGGGAGATTTCCGCGCGCTCTCCGTCGAGGCAGCGTAAGCGGGGCCGGCGTGCAGGCAGACCACGACAAGGTGCTCCGGCAGCTCAAGATCGCGCGCGGGCAGATCGACGGCATCGTGCGCATGGTCGAGACCGACCGCTACTGCATCGATATCTCGAACCAGCTCATGGCGACGCAATCGCTGCTCGCGCGCGTCAACGCCGACGTGTTGAAGGCGCACCTCGAGCACTGCGTAAAGACGGCCATGGTCACGGGGTCGGCGGCCGATCAGGACGCGAAGCTCCAAGAGGTCGAGCGCGTCATCGACAAGCTCGCGCGCTGACGGCGGCGGGCACGTCCCCGGGAAGGCAGACGATGAACGATTTCATGAAGGGCCGCTACGGGGTCGATGACCTCTCGCTCGCCATCGGTACCGTGGGCGTGGCGCTCGCGCTGGTGGGCACGATCTTCTCGCTGCGCGAGGTCTCCCTCGTCGCGCTGGTGATCCTCGTACTCGATCTGGCGCGGGCGTTCTCGAAAAATTACGATGCCCGACGGCGCGAGAACGATGCCTACCGCTCCTTCGTGAGGAAGATCCCGATGGTCGGCGAGCGCCTTGCCGGCGGCGGGCCCTCCGGCGCCGCGAGCGGCCGCGCGAGCGCGCGCAGCGCCCAGAAGGAGGACCTCAAGCGCCAGGCGCGCACCGCCAAGAAGATGTGGAAGGAGCGCAAGACCAAAGCGTTCCTCAAATGCCCCAACTGCGGGACCATGCTCTCCGTCCCCAAGGGCAAGGGGCGCCTGATCGTCACCTGCCCGAAATGCCATGCGAAGATGGAGACGAGGTCGTAGGGACCGCGTCTGCCCCGCATCCCTCGGACGCGGGCCCTTCAGCCCCGATGCGACTCTCGGCGTCGACGCCGTCCTCGCGCGCGAACGACGTCAGCTCGCGATAGCGCCCGTTGGAGCCGATCACGTCGCGCACCGTGCGCAAGAAGATGCCGGCATCCACGGCCTCGGGTTTTACGACCAGGTCCTCGTTGTGCAGCGTACCGGGCCCATCGAGCGCCGATTCCGCCGGCGAGGCACGGTCGTGAAGGCGCACCCTCCCCACCATCAGCCAGGTACCGTCCACGCATCCGATGCGCTCGGAGACGGTACCCGTCGCCCATGCCGGGTCCGAGGCGACCGCCGGATCCAATACGTGATAGCGCCGGCCATCCGCGAGGTCCCGCATGATGGCGAACCCGCTGAGCGGGTCTTGGTACGAGACGGCGAAGCGGGAGAAGAACTGGGTGCGCGCCACCTGACGCACGCGCGCGACCATGGCGACCGGCGCATCCCGCGGCGGATCGGCGGCATAGCACTCGAGCAGCGTCGAACCCTGAAACGACGGGCGGTCGAAGAGGAGCCATTCCGTGTAGCAGGTGCTCGCGCGCTCGGCATCCTCCGCGCCCTGCGGCCCCGCCGCCCGCATCCGCGGCTCGACAAACCGAAGAAACTCCTCGGACGCCGCAGCGAAGGGCGCCTCGGCATGCACGCTCCAGTACGCGGCGACGCGTGCGAGGTCGCGCCCCACCATGATGCAATCCGCCATCTCCGACCTCCTTCCGCCATGCCCCCGTAACGATTCGGGAGGCTTGATGGCGTTCAGTCTAGAGATGGCGCGGCGGGGACTTGAGCTCGCGAGGTGATTTGATACCAGCGCGTCTGACCGGCAGACGAAAGAATCTGACAGAAATCTGACCACGATCCGACCGCTGCCTGAAAGTCGCTCGTCGGCGACGTCGCGCTTTTTCCAAAACGCGCGCACGAACCCGGCACCGCGACGATATCTCCACATCGCACGTCGTGGAGGAACCGTGCACTGGTATCTGATACCCGATATCCGGCACCTGGCACGCGACACAGGGCGCCATCGGGAAACCGCCCCACGGGCACCATGAAAAAACGCCCCGGTTAAACCCGGGGCGCTCGCACGCACGCGATACACGATGCTCGAGAGGCTACTCCTCGACCAGCTCGAACTGATCGGGGCCGACGCCGCAAACGGGGCAGACGTAGTCCTCGGGAAGCTCGGGCGTATCGACCTCGACCTCGTAACCGCAGACGACGCACACGAACTTGTAGGTCTTCTCGTCAGACATGGGAATCATCCTTTCATGGGTTCGGCGATACCGATCGATGTGTTCCTTGTACCCGCATCGCCCGCATCCATACACGGCGCTCGGCGATTCGAGCCGGCGGAACGTCGCGGAGCCGCGCGCGGCCGCACGGAAAATCACGCCTGGTAGCTCGATGCCTTGGGCGGGGTCTTCCCCTTCAGGACGGCGTGATAGTACGCGTAGGTGAGCGGGGGCTCGTCGGACGTGCGCTCGGCCTGGACGATCTCGCCCACGAACAGGTAATGCGTGCCCACGTCGACGGTGTCGACGAGCTTCGCGCCGATAAGCGCGCACGCGTGCTGGGGCGAATACGGGCTGCCCACCGCGGAGGTCTCGCACCCGTATTTCTCGAACTTGTCGTAGGTGTCGCTCGAGCGGAACCCGAAGTTGCCGATGAAGGGCATGTCCGCCGTCTGGTCGAGCACCGTCACCGTGAAGGCGCCCGCGCGCCGGATGACGCCCGCGGTCACGTTGTCCTTGTGGACCGCGACCATAAGGCGCGGCGGCTCGGCCGTGACCTGGGTCGCGGTGTTGACGATGCAGCCCGCACGCTGCCCGTCCGCCTCGGCGGACACCACGTACAGGCCGTAGGTCATGGTAAAGAGGCTGGTAAGATCCATGGGACAGGTCCCCTCTCCTTCGATGGGCGCACACGGCGCGCGCCGGGCGATCCGGCGCCTACCCCCTTTATCCCCGTTGCGCTCCCCTCCCAAACGCCGTTTTGCGCGGAAATCGGTGCGAGGACGCTCCGGGAAGGACGAAGGACGGCGCTAACGGCTCCGCGTCTTGAGGGCGCGCGCGATCTCGCGGTCCATATCGCGGCGGGCCATGTCCTCGCGCTTGTCATAGAGCTTCTTGCCCCGGCCCAGCCCCAACAGCAGCTTCACGCGGCCGTTCTGATCGAAGTAGAGCTCGAGCGGCACCAGGGCGTACCCGCGCGTCCTGAGCTTCTGGTCCAGATGGTCGATCTCCTTGCGATGCAGCAGCAGGCGGCGGCGCCGGTCCGGATCCCGGTTGAAGATCGAGCCGTGGCTGTACGGATGGATGTGCACCCCGACCAGCCAGCACTCGCCGCCGCGGATGAGGGCGAAGGTGTCGGTGATCTGGCAGGCGCGCTCGCGCAAGCTCTTGACCTCGGTACCGGCAAGCTCGACGCCCGCCTCGTAGGTCTCCTCGATCACGTACTCGTGGCGCGCCGAGCGGTTCTTGGCGATGGTCTTGCGTTCGCGCTGGCTAGGCATCGGTCCCCTCCTTCGGATCCGCGGGGGCGGCAGCGCCGCCGTTCGCGTCGCGCGCGCCCTCCCGCTCGGCGGCGAGCTCGGCATCGGACTCGCGGACGAGCCTGATGAGGGCCGCTGCGGCATCCGCACCCACCAGGTCGCGCGCGCGGATGGTGAGACGCGTCGCCTCGTCCGCATCGCCGGCGCGCGACGCGTCCGTGGCGCACATGATGAGGCAGATCGCGATCTCGGCGTTGAGCGAGGCGGGGACGCCCTGGTTCTCCAGCTCCGCGGCGGCATCCTCGTCCGAGACCTCCACGCCGCCGAACAGCGCCCCCGCGCGGTCGGCGAGGGCGTCGACGCGCCGCTCGCGCGGTGCGAGCGCACGGGCGCGCGAGAGGCAGCCCGCAGCGGCCTTCGCGTTGCCCTCGTCGCAGAAGAGCTGCCCCAGGTTCGCATAGGCGCGCCCCGCCGAGCGCGGGTCGCTCGCACGGTCCAACACCGAGTGGCTCAGCGACGCCCACTCGCGGACATCGCCCAAGATGTGGAAGACCTCGGCGAGATCGAGCCGATAGCTGCAGTTCATGGGGTCCCAGCGCACCGCCTGCATGAGGGCGTCGCGGGCGAGCGCCCACTCCTCCAGGCGGATGTAGGCGAACCCGAGGTCGGAGTACAGCCGGTCGAAGGGAAGCGGCGCCTGCTCCAGGCGGCGCGGGTCGCGCTCGACGCGGCGGTAGGCAAGGCGCTCGAACGCGTCGGAGAAGCTGAACCACTGCACCTCGTCGGACGTCGGGCACGCGACGGCGATATAGGCCTCGGCGTCGTCGCGCAACTCGCGCAGAAGCGGCAGCGCGGCCTCCACCTCGCCCTGGCCCAAAAAGTTCTCGGCGCGGTACAGGTCCTCGAGGGAAAACGGCAACTCGGGTTTCAAGATCGGCCTCCTCGTCCGCGCGGGCGCGGGATGAAGATCAAACGTTTGGACATCTCAGTGTAGCGCACGGATGCGGTGGACGAGCTTGAGATCCACGTGCCCGCGCACCGGATCGGCACCCGCCACCTCGACGATCACGCGGTCGCCGAGCGCCACAGTGCGTCCCGTCGCCTCACCGGTCGCGCGGAGCGTGCGGGCGTCGAGCTCGAACCACTCATCGCCGAGGTCGCGCATGCGCACCAGGCCCTCCGCACCCGTGTCGTCGAGGCGCACGAAGGCCCCTTGATCGCTCATCCACGAGACCACGCCGGAGGCGCGCTCCCCCACCCGATCGAGGTACCAGCGCGCGGCCATCACCTTCTGCGACGCATGGGCCGCCGCGTCCGCGATGCGCTCGCGCTCGCTCGCATGACGGCAAAGCGACGGCAGGATGCGCGCGAGCTCCTGGGGTCCCGTGCCGACGAGCGACGCCGCGCGCTCGCGGGCGACGCGCGCGCCCAGGCGCTCGCGG
>CASFIQ010000050.1 GCA_949294785.1 uncultured Collinsella sp. | reverse complement strand
CCTGAATGATTATCATGCCCCTGCCCAGGACGGAAAACTGCCCCGCCATCGGCATGCCCTATATCAAGCAGCTCCGCGCCAAGCACCGCGCGATGGAGGAGCTCTTCGCGCCGCCGATCGAGCGCTTCGGATGGGATGCGCGGATCGCGCCCGTCGAGGGCATGGGCGGCACCTCGGACGCGCAGGGGAGGCTCCCCGCGCCGCGCGGATTTCGCCACAAGGCATCGACCCCCTTCGCGCCCACCGCGGCGGGCGGGGTGGCGAGCGGGTTCTTCGCCCGCGGAACCCACCGCATCGTGCCCTGCGAGCGCTGCGCGATCGAGACGCCGGGAGCGCGCGAGATCCTGAACGGCATCACCCGCATCGCAGACGAGCTGGGTATTCCCGCCTACGACGAGGACGCGCGGCGGGGCATCCTGCGCTACGCGCAGGTCCGTCTGGGCTGGAAGCGCCCCGAGGCCATGGTGACCATCGTCGCCGCGCGCGCCGACGTGCCGCATCTGGATGAGCTCGCCCGGCGCGTGATGGCGCTCGACGGACGCATCCGCTGCGTGGCGCTGAACGTGAACGGCCGCCCCGGCAACGCGATCCTGGGCCCCCGGACGCAGGTGGTCTCCGGCGCGCCGTGCATGCGCGACGAGCTTCTGAACTGCGTGTTCGAGATATCCCCCACCGCCTTCTACCAGACCAATCCCGCCCAGACCGAGGTGCTCTACCGCCTGGCGATCGAGGGCGCCGCGGCGCGTGCGGACGACGTGGTGCTGGACACCTACTGCGGCAGCGGCACCATCGGGCTCGCGCTCGCGCGTGCGGCGGCGGATGCGGGCTCGCCCGTGCGGCTCATCGGGGTGGAGCGAAACCCCGCCGGCGTCGCCGACGCGCGCCGCAACGCGGGACTGAACGGGATCGGGCTCGCCGGCGAGGCGGGCGGGGCCGCGAGCGACCGGGGCGCCGACCAACGCAGCAGCGAGGCGTCCCCCACCCCGGCAGGCGATAGCGCCGCGGTGCACGCGTCACCGGCCGCGCTCATCGACGCAATCGCACCCGGGCAGGCAGCCTTCGTCGCGCAAGATGCCACCGATTTCATGCGCCGCGCCGCGCGAGAGGGCGCGCATGTGGACGTGCTCGTCATGGATCCGCCGCGCGCGGGATCCACGCTGGAGTTCCTGGATGCCGCGAGCGCGCTCGCGCCGCGGCGCATCGTCTACATCAGCTGCAACCCCGCCACGCAGGCACGCGACCTGGAACAGCTGGGGCGGGCGGGCTGGCGCCTCGTATCGCTGGTCCCGGTGGACATGTTCCCCCATACCGAGCACGTGGAGACGGTCGCCGTCCTCACACGCTGAGGACGGGCGCACGGCTGATCATCGGCCACGTGGAGCATCGAGAGCGTAATCGAGCTCTTCAGGCTCGATGAAATCCTCATCGGCGATCACTCCACGGTGACGGACTTGGCAAGGTTGCGCGGCTGATCCACGTCGCAGCCGCGCATGAGCGCGACCTCGCGGGCCAGCAGCTGCAAGGGCACCGTCGCCGTGATCGCGCTGAACGCGTCGCGCACCGCCGGGATGTAGATCACGTGGTCGGCGATCTCGCGGATGTCCTCGTCGCCCTCCGTCGCCACGACGATGATCTTGGCGCCGCGGGCTTCGCACTCCTTCAGGTTGGAGACGGTCTTGTCGTAGACGGGGCTCTTGGTGGCCACGGCGATCACGGGGAACCCGGGGTCGATCAGCGCGATGGGGCCGTGCTTCATCTCGCCGGCGGCGTACGCCTCGGCGTGCAGGTAGCTGATCTCCTTCAGCTTGAGGGCGCCCTCGTTGGCAATCGCCGCCCCCATGCCGCGCCCCACGAAGAGCGCCGAATGCGCGTCGCAGCAGGCCTCGGCCGCCGCATGGATGGCGTCGGTCTGCGTGTCCAAGATCCACTGGATCTGCTCGGCCGTGTCGCCCAGCTCGCGGAAGAGCATGCGCACCTGGCCCACCGTGAGGCGGTACTTCACCTGCGCCAGCAGCAGCGCCAGCAAGGTCAGGCTCACCACCTGGCCAATGAAGCTCTTGGTGGAGGCCACCGCGATCTCCTTGTTGGCCTTGGTGTAGATGACGCCGTCGCTCTCGCGCGCCACGGGGCTGCCCACCACGTTGGTGATGCCGAAGACCTTGGCGCCCTTGATGCGCGCGTCGCGGATCGCGGCGAGGGTATCGGCCGTCTCGCCGGATTGCGACACCGCGACCACCAGCGTGGAAGGGGTGATGATGGGGTTGCGGTAGCGGAACTCGCTCGCTGCCTCCACCTCGCAGGGGATGCGCGCCCAGCCCTCGATGAGGTTCTTGGCGATCAGTCCGGCGTGGTAGCTGGTGCCGCAGGCGATCACGTAGACGCGGTCGATGAGGTTGAGCTCCTCGAGCGAGAGCCCCAGCTCGTCGATATCGAGCTCGCCGGCAGGCCCCATGCGGCCCACCAGCGTATCGCGCACCACGCGCGGCTGCTCCAGGATCTCCTTCAGCATGAAGTCGGGGTAGCCGCCCTTCTCGGCCATGTCGATATCCCAGTCGATATGGGTGACGGCGGGCTCGATCGCGGCGCCGTCGGCGTCGGTGTAGGTGATGCCCTCGGGCGCGAGGCGCGCGAACTGCCCGTCCTCCAGCACGACCACGTCGCGCGTGGCGTCGATCACGGCGATGACGTCGGAAGCGACGTAGCTGCCGTGCTCGCCGCGCCCGATGATGATGGGGCTGTCCTTGCGGGCGACGGCGATGACGCCGGGCTCGTCGGCGCACACGGCGGCAAGTCCGTAGGCGCCCACCACGTGCGCGCAGGCCTCGCGCACGGCCGCCAAGAGGTCATGGCAGCCGGGCGCCGCCTGCTCGCCCGTCGCGGGGTCCGCGGGGCGACCCTCGTAGGCCTCCTCGATCAGATGGGCGAAGACCTCGGTGTCGGTGTCGCTCGCGAAGCGGTGGCCGCGACGCTCGAGCTCCTCGCGGAGCTCGGCGAAGTTCTCGATGATACCGTTGTGGACGATCGCGATGCGGCCGTCGCAGCTCGTGTGCGGGTGCGCGTTGGGAACGCTCGGCCGCCCGTGCGTGGCCCAACGGGTGTGGCCGATGCCGCAGGTGGAGGCGGTGTCCAGGCAGGCGAGCTCGCTCTCGAGCCCCGCCACCTTGCCCACGCGGCGATGGATGTCGAGCGCGCATCCGGAGGCGGAGGCGGCCTCGGCGCGCTCGAGCGCCACGCCCGCCGAGTCGTACCCGCGGTACTCGAGACGCTTCAGCCCGTCGATCAGGATGTCCTTCGCCGCTTCCGTTCCGGTGTACCCCACGATGCCGCACATATGCATGCTCCTCGCTGATTCCGGGCGCGCGCCCTGCCGCGCCGATTCTCGCGTCCCTTCGTTCCCGCCGTCCCGAACCCGGGGGGTCCCGTCCGGCCATGGGCCCCATTGTAGCCGAGAGATGACGGTTTCGATATGACTACTGGTATGTTCATATTGATGCCAGCATGATGCCATCTGCGTGCGGAAGCAGTTTGAAACGTTATAATCTTGGTGGATATCCCCTACTGCCAACATAAGGCTCGGCACGCCCTTCGTCACGAATCGGAGTCGCCATGTCCAAGGTGCGCATCATCGACGTCGCCCGCGAGGCGGGGGTCTCACTTGGAACCGTCTCGAACGCCCTCAACCATCCCGAGCGCGTCCGCCCGGACACGCGGCGCAGCATCGAGGAGGCGATCGAGCGGCTGGGCTACACCCCCAACCAGAGCGCGCGCATGCTGCGGGGCGGACACGCCCGGGCGCTGGGCATCGTGGTGCCGCAGCTTGCCCACGCCGCCATCCTGCAGGTCGTCAACGGCGCGAACACCGAGGCGCGGCGCCTCGGGCTCGACGTGCTGGTGGCGTACGCGGACAACCTCGAGACGCAGCGGCGCCATCTGAGCTTCCTCCAGGGAAGCCAGATGGCGGGGGTGATCGTGATGCCCGTTGACGACGCCTGGCGCGCCCCCGCCAACCCGGCGGTGCCGATCGTGACCGTGGGCGCCGTGCGCGAGGAGGCGGGTTGGTACGTCGCGGAGGACCACCGCGCCCAGGGGCGCATCGTCGCCACGCACCTGATCGCGCGGGGTTGCGCGCGCATCGCGGTGATCGGCAGCGCGCGAAGCGCGCGCATGCTGCGGCGCCTGGAGGGAATCCGCGCGGCGGCGGCCGATCGCGGCGTGGAGCTCGAGGTGCTCGACGCGGGCGACCGCGCGGTGTCCGGTGACGGCTACACGCTGGGCAGCGCGCTCGCGACACGGGCGGCGGACGAGCGACCGGATGCGATCATCGGTCTCACCGACGTGCTGGCGGCGGGCGCGATCGACGGCGTGCTCGCAGCGGGCCTTTCCGTCCCCGGGGACGTGGCGATCGCCGGCTGCGACGGCAACCCCTTCGCCTGGTGCGGACCGATCTCGCTCACCACCTGCGCCCCCTTGGGGTACGAGCTGGGCCGCCGCGCCGTCCAGACGCTTGTGGGGCTCATACGCGAACGCGCCGAGCAGCAGGAGCGCGCGGCACGCGATGCGCGCACGCTGACGCTTCCCCACCCCGAGCGCTCGCGCAAGACGGCACCCGCCCGCGGCGAGGTGGGCGGGCCGCAATACGCGGACGGTGCACCGGACGCAGACGAACGGGACGAGGCGCATCGCGAGCTCGTACGGCCCTTCCTGCTGGTTCGCGAGAGCACCGTGGCGGGCGCCGGCGCCAAGGAGGGGGCCGCGGCGATACCCGAGCGCAACGTCGGCGCATATCTGTAGGGCCGCAGGGCCGTAGGGCGGTTATGCGGTAGGGAGGCCGTGCGGTAGGGAGGCCGTGCGGCAAGGCGACTATAGTTCCCTTGCGCAACTCGGGGCTTAGTGAGTGTCGCATTCCCGATCTCCCATGTAGCGTCAACAGAGCCAAGCTTTTGACCTGCGCTTTTCTTGGCGGCTTTGCAGGAGATACTCGGCGTTTCCCAAAGCCCGCACTCACTAAGCCCCGAGTTGCACCGCACCCCCTCTTCGCGCGGCGAAACGCAGCGGACCCGCCGACACGAGCGTCGGCGCGGGCACCGGCGCGCGCCGTCCGGGGTCGCTTACCCTGACGTGGGCCGCCCGGGGCCGCTTGCCCCAGCACGGGCGCGCCTGCTACCATGACGTGCGATCAACCCGCACGCGAAAGGCAGCACATGGCAGCAGCTGAACCGAAACCCATCCGCATGGTCGCCGGCCTGGGCAACCCCGGGGCCGAGTACGCCGAAACCCGCCATAACGCCGGCTTCCAGACCGTCGATGAGCTCGCGCGGCGGGCGGGCGTCTCGTATTGGAAGAACCAGCTGGGTGCCGAGGTCGCCCTCATCAAGGTGGGCGACGCCGGCGCCGCGAGGGGCGTGCGCGAGGTGGTGCTCGTCAAGCCCCAGAGCTTCATGAACACGAGCGGCGGTCCCATCTCCAAACTCTGCCGCGAGCACGGTATCGCACCGGAAGAGCTCCTCGTCGTCCACGACGAGCTGGACATCCCCGCCGGCGACGTGCGCGTGAAGGTGGGCGGCGGGCACGCGGGCCACAACGGCCTGCGCTCGATCATCGACAAGCTGGGCAGCCGCGACTTCAGCCGCATCCGCTTCGGCATCGGCGAGCCCCCGGGCCGCATGTCGGGTGCCGACTTCGTCTTGAAACAGCTGCGCGGGCGCGACGCCGATAACTTCGCCGACACCGTCATGCGCGCCGCGGACGCCGCAGAGCTCGCGCTCGCGCGCGGGGTTGTCTTCGCGCGCGACCACGTGAACGGGGCCGCGGCGCAAAACGGCAAACACTGACGCGATACGAGCACGGCGCGGGCACCGGGGCGACACCGCGCGGGCACGGCACGACACATTCGCCCCATGTTGCTTGATTACCCGGCAAATTCTCCCGCACAGGCGGCTTTCGCACCGTCGTCGCCGGGTATACTTGAGCTATCCGCGCGCAATGCCCCAGGCCACCGCAGGCGGTCGGGAGCGGCGGCGCGCCCGCACCCAAGCCCCGCAGCATCTCGATGCCGCCGAGACGCTGCGGGGACCGAGCAGAGAGGGGTTCTATGTTCAAGATCTTGAAGAAGACGCAGTTCTCGGAGAAGGTCTTCGAGTTCCGCGTCGAGGCCCCGAGGATGGCCAAGAAGGCGCACGCCGGCCAGTTCCTCATGGTCCGCGCCGACGAGACGGGCGAGCGCGTGCCGTTCACCTTCGCCAACTGGAACCCCGATGAG
>CASFIQ010000049.1 GCA_949294785.1 uncultured Collinsella sp. | reverse complement strand
CCGAGAGCCCGCTGAGGGCCGCACGGGCGTTGAGCTCGCCGAACCCCAGGTAGACGGCATCCGCCCCTGCTGCCAGCGCGGCAAGGGCGGCGTCGTAGGTCCCCGCGGGCGCGAGAAGCTCCGGCATGCGGCGCACCTCGGCGCGCGACGAGCCCGTGGCGCAGCGGTCCGCCCCGTCCATCTGAGGGCCCATCTCACCCTCCTCCCCCGCAAGCCCGCAGCACGATGCGCCGCGGCTATGCACTCGTTCTGGAATTTGCCATCGTACAGGATACACGAGGGCGCGAGCGACCCCGATGCGCTATTGTCTATATATCTGTGTTCGTCACTATTTGTGTTCGTCACGTTTCGGACGCCCCAGCGCGCCCGTTCGATGCAGGAGGTCAGTATGGGTCCCCGTGAGAGGCACAGCCGCGCCCGCGGCAAGTCGCACGTCGCGCCGGTCATCATCGGATCGTTTATCGGGTTCTTCTTCGTCGCGTGCCTGGCGTTCGGCGCCGGCATGCTCTACAACGTGAACAACTGGCTGCAGGACCTGCCGGACTACACCGACACGAGCCTGTACCTCACCAGCGAGCCCACCACGATCCTGGACGCGCAGGGCAACGAGATCGCAAGCCTCTACTCGCAGAACCGCACCTCGGTCACGATCGACCAGGTGAGCCCCTATGTGCTCACCGGCACCGTCGACACCGAGGACGAGCGCTTCTACGAGCACAACGGCGTCGACCTCTACGGCATCGCCCGCGCCGCCGTGGTGCAGGTGCTCGGCGGATCCGAGGGCGCCTCGACCATCACCCAGCAGCTCGTGCGCAACACCATCCTCTCCGACGAGCAGTTCGACATCACCCTCGAGCGCAAGGTGCGCGAGGCCTACCTCGCCCTCAAGGTTGAGGAGATCTACTCCAAAGAAGAGATCCTCATGATGTACCTCAACACCATCTACTACGGCCACGGCGCCTACGGCATCGAGGCGGCGGCGAACACCTACCTCTCCAAGAGCGCGGCCGACCTCACCCTCGCCGAGGCCGCACTGCTCGTGGGCCTGCCCAACAGCCCCTCCATGTACGACCCCACGGTGAACCCCGACCTCGCCGTCGAGCGCCGCAACACCGTCCTCGACCGCATGCTCTCCAACGGCGACATCAGCCAGGAGGAGCACGACGCCGCGCAGGCGGAACCGCTGACCCTCAACGTGACCGAGACCTCCTCCACGGGCGTCCAGGTGAACGCCTATCCCTACTTCGTCGATTACGTGCGCCAGCTTCTGGAGGACGAGTTCAGTTACGACTCCATCTTCTCGGGCGGTCTCACCGTGCACACCACGATCGACCCCGGCGCGCAGCAGGCTGCCGAGTCCGCGGTGGTGAACCAGCTGAACGCGCTGAACATGGACGGTCTCGAGGCCGGCATGACCATCATCGACAACAAGACGGGCGCCATCCGCGCCATGGTGGGCGGCCGCGACTACAACGCCGACCCCAACCACGTGAACCACGCCACCGCCAAGCGCCAGGTGGGCTCCAGCTTCAAGGCCTACACGCTTGCCGAGGCGATCAGCCAGGGCATGAACCCGCAGATCACCATCAACTGCTCCTCGCCCATGACGTTCGACAACGGCACCTACCGGGTCCAGAACTACGGCAACACCTCCTACGGCACGATCACCCTCGCCCGCGCGACCGAGTACTCCTCGAACACCGGCTATGTGCAGGTGGCGAAGGCCATCGGCATCCAGAACGTGATCGATCTGGCGCACGACCTGGGGATCGAGGACCATCTGGACCCGTATTCCTCCACCACCCTGGGCACCGCGTCGCTCTCGACCCTGCAGATGGCCGAGGCCTACTCCACCTTCGCCACCGGCGGCGAGCACCGCGAGGCCATCGCCATCACCCAGATCACCAACCGCGACGGCGAAGTGGTCTACCAGCACGAAGACGCGCCCGAGAAGGTGCTCGAGACCAACGTGACCCAGGCGCTCACCCAGGTGCTCTCCGGCGTCATCAACAACTACGGCGCCACGGGCACGGCGGCGGCGCTTTCGGTGAACCAACCGTTCGCGGGCAAGACCGGCACATCCGAGAACACCTGCGACCTGTGGTTCTGCGGCTACACCCCGCAGTACACCATCTCGGTCTGGAGCGGCTACACGCAAGGCTCCGAGCCCATCTACATCTGGGGCCGTGAGGCGCTGGGCTCCGACATCACCCTGCCCATGGTCCGCAACGCCATGAACGCCATCCTGGCAAACGTGCCGCGCGAGGAGTTCCCCACCTCGAACGAGCCGGTGCGCTACAAGGACAACTCCGTGTGGGAGGTCGACGGCAAGAAGCTGACCGGCTACTACTCCAACAACACCAACAGCACGACCCAAAACGACGACGATGAGCCCGAAGAGGAAGAGCAGACCGAGAACAAGGCTCCCGAGGTCGTGACGCCGCCGACGGACAACACCGGTGGCGGTACGAATACCGGCGACGGCGGCCAAGGCGGCACCGGCGGCAACCAAGGGGGCAGCGGCGATGGCGGCAACACCGGTGGCGGCAACCAGGGCGGCTCCGGCGGGGACAACACCGGCGGCGGTACGAATACCGGCGACGGCGGCCAAGGCGGCACCGGCGGCGGTTCAGGTGAAACCACCAACCCCGATCCCGAGCCGGCGCCGCAATCCGAGCAACCGACGCAGCAGCGCTCCACGGACCAGCCCGTCGCTGCAGCCGCATAGCATACGGTTGTCGCCTCGTGCGATAGACTTCGTGCCGTGAGCATGAAACAGGAAGCCCGCCTCCACCGAGGCGGGCTTCCTTTTGGCATGCATGCGGTCAGCGCGTGTGCAGATAGTAATACGCGAGCAGCGCGACGAGCGCTATGGGGAGCAAGATCAGCAGGGCGAGAAGCCCGATATGCATGGCAGCGACCATCATGGGCGTCACCGAGCCGCGGGGTTGCAGAGCTTCTTCAGGATGACCTCGAGGCGCGCGCCGTCTTCCTCGGTCGCAGCGACCACGAGGATCGTATCGTCACCGGCGACGGACCCCAGCACGCCCGCGAGCTCGGCGGCATCGACCGCGACCGCGATACCGGCGGCGGTACCGGGCTGGGCCTTGATGAGGACGAGATTGCCGGCGCGGACCACCTCATCGACCAGATCGGAGACCATGCGCTGCAGACGCAGGTCCTCGGCGAGCACGTAAACGCCCTCGGGAAGCTTGCGCAGGCCCATATCGGCGATATCGCGCGAGACGGTAGCCTGGGTGCAGGTGAAGCCCGCCTCCTTCAGCTCCTCGACGAGCTCGCGCTGGGTCGAGACGCTCTTGTTGCGCACGATCTCCCGAATGGCGTCCTGGCGCGCGTTACGCTTTCTGGCCATACGTCATCACCCCGATAACACAAGGAATCATTCACTGATGATGCATACAATAGCAGATATTTCACAATTTATCGTATATCCAAGGCGACTCTGCCCTGATTGTTCACATTCCGCGCGGGGCCCGGCAAATCAGCCTCGGCGAACCGGCGTGCGCAAGCTGCCGCCAGCAAGCGAGCAGCTACAGAACCGCGGCGCGGCCGCGGGCGAGCACCAGCTGGGGGAAGCGCGTGACCCCGGAGATACACAGGCTCAGACGGCACCCGGGCACGCTTTTACGGGCGATGGAGTCGAACAGCAGGCCCAGCTCGCGGCGAGCGGATGAAGACGAACGGAGCACATCGACGGACTCCTGCGTGCTCGGCGCCTCCAGCATGTCGCGGATGCGGTCCGTGCGCTCGATCGAAGACAGCGTGCGCAGCGAGCAGACGCGCTCCAGGCATTCAACCAGATGACGCATGTGACGAAGGTGGACCGCCTCGAGCAGCTTCCGGTCGTTCGCCATCCCCCACCGCTCGGCGAGCTCGAGCATCAGCTGATGATCGTGCTCGCAGCGTACGAGAGGGTCGGTCCACCCATCGATGTGCAGCGGGCCCTCGTCGTGATAGACCGCACCGGGGCAGATCACCAGGCTGTCGAGGTCTTCGAGATAGGTGATCAGGTAAGCCTCGTCGTCGCCGGCGATCGCATGGCGGATACCGAGAGACTGGACGCGGTCGCGCCGCAGCATCTTGCCGTGCAGGGTCCCGAAGCCTTCGTTCACGATGAAGCGATGGGCCTGCGCGCGAACCTGGTCGCGATCGAGCAGTACGATGCGGTCGGCTTCCTCCGCATCGACGGGGGCGGGCGGGTTCGCCGATGAGAAGACGGGTACGGCCAGATCGACGGAGCCGTCCTCGATGGCATGCGCGAGCAGCGCCAGGGCATGGACACCAAGCCAATCGCGCTGGCCCATGAACAGCAGGTACTCGCCGCGCGCAGCGTCCACACCCGCGTCGAGGGCGTCGACCGAGGCGTCCTCGTCGACCTCGACCACATCGACGCGGATATCGCGCTCCTCGAGGCGCCGCGCGTGGGCAAGGGTGCCGTCTCCGGACGGGAGCACCGCAAGAACAAGCTGAACATCGGTGAAGCTCTGAGCGAGCACGCTCTCAACCGCCCTGCCGAGCGTGGCATCGGCATCGCGCAACGTCATAACGACGGAGATGCTGGGACGCTTGGACGGGCGATAGGCCAACTCGGGAACCTCCCCAACTGGTGGAAACGCGATTGGCTTAAGGGTACACCCGGCACCCTGGGCGGAGGCCCGGCGCAAAACGCGCGAACATCAAGCACAGATGTTCACCACGTCGGCGTCACAGTTTCTCCGTCTTGGGGGGAATCAGGCCTCAAGCGGGACGAGCGCATCGTCCTGATAGCGCACGTATTCGAAGGTGAGACCGTCCGCCGGCGCCGTTTGACCGGCGGCCGTACGGTCGCAGGCGGCCAGGACGTCGGCAACCCATGCGGGCTCGCGCCGATGCGCGCCCACCTCGACCAGGGTCCCCATGATCGTGCGCACCATGGAGTGCAGGAAGGCGTTCCCCTCTATGCGGAAAGCGATCACGTCCTCGCCCAGCTCGCGCTCGCGGGCGAACGACACGCTGTTGACGCAGCGGCAGGTCGGCTTTCCGATCGCCGAGGCCACCTTGCAGAAGCTCTTGAAATCATGTTCGCCCACCAGATGGC
>CASFIQ010000048.1 GCA_949294785.1 uncultured Collinsella sp. | reverse complement strand
AGGCACGCGGACTCACGGCGCCCGGCGCGCAGGGCGCAGGCGTGGTCTTCGCGCTCGACTACCTCACTGCCGCCACGCGCGCGGTGCTGGGCGACGGGGAGGTCCCCGCTGCGCTCAGCGCGAGAGACCGCGACGTGGTGGTGATCGGTGGCGGCGATACCGGCAACGACTGCGTCGCCACCGCGGTGCGCCAAGGCGCGCGCAGCGTGCATCAGCTCGAGGTCATGCCGCGCCCCGCGGCACGGCGCACCCCGAACAACCCCTGGCCCGAGTGGCCGAACGTGCTCAAGACCGATTACGGTCAGGAGGAGGCCATCGCGCTCATGGACGGCGAGATGCGCTCATGGGCGACCGATACGCGCGAGGTCCTGCGCGACGCGCAGGGTGCGGTCCGGGCGCTGCGCGTGGTCGACGTTGACTGGACGGGCGGTGCACCCGTACCGATCGAGGACACCATGCGCGAGATTCCCTGCAGCCTCGTACTCATCGCCTGCGGGTTCACGGGGCCTGAGCACGACGTTTTCGACGCCTTCGAGATCGGGCTCGCCAGCGAAGGCCGTCCTGTGCCCGTCACGGTGGCCCCGGGAAGCCATCGCTGCATGCGACGTCCCGCACCAGATGGCCCTGCGACCCCCCGCGCACGAGGCGTCGACGGCGCGGCGCCCGTCTTCGTCGCGGGAGACGCGCGCAACGGTGCCTCGCTTGTGGTGAACGCCATCGCCGACGCCCTCGCCTGCGCCGAAGAGGTCATTCAGACACTCCCGTGCTGACCGGAAGCTCCGAGGGCGTGCCGCAGCTATATCCGAAGGCCGATTCGCGCATCGAAAGCTCTTTTCGCTGCCCGAATTTCTGGCCATTTTTTCCGATAGCTTTCGTTACCGACCCCCTATGAGCCCATTTTTTGCGATAGCCTACGTTTTAGGCAGGTACCCTCCATCTAGCTAGCTGCGGTTTTCTTGTCATATCTTCCTGCTTGCCGAGGCAAGATCCTCGACCGCTCATTTGGGCAACACGCTGACCTGCGATTTTCCTCGCGCAAGGCGTAAGCTATCGTAAAAAAATGGCAACAGCGTAAGCTATCGCAAAACTTGTCCACATCGTCGGTGCAACCACTGAGCCTGGAACCGGGCGCCAGGGACTCAAACAACCGGGGTCCAGGTAGCCGGGGTTCACGCCGCCAGGGCTCAAGCAAGCGGAACCTCGACAACCCGGGGGCTGAGAACCGGCGATCAAGCAGCAGGTACATGCTCGAAACGCGAAACGGACCAGAACCGAAAACGGCGGCGGCCCCGTCCCGTCTTGCAACCAAGCGCGCTGCCGCAGAAGGCAGAGAGCTCGATGATGGCAGGCGGAACGGGGCCTCATCCGACAGAGGCTGTGCCCTCCGAGCAGAGGGCTACATGCCCCTACACGTAGAACAGCATGTCATCGTAGGTGGGAACGGGCCAGTAGTCGTGCGCGACCACGTCCTCCATGGCGTCGACGGCCGCACGCAGCTTCTCCATGGCGGGCGCGACCTCGTGAGCGTAGATGTCAGCCTTATCCTGCCAGCCCTCGGTCTTGCGCGCCCTGGCGTGGACCTCGCGCAGGGCGAGGATGGCGGCGTTGATATCGGTTACGCCCTCGAGGAGCCGCTCCATGAGACCGCGCTCAAAGGTGAGCGCGCTCGTGGCGCCCGCGCCCGTCACGGTCGTGATGCCCTTGGCGATCTTGGTCGCGTACGCGCTGATGCGCGGCAGGTAGGTGCGGGATGCCATGCGCTCCATGGTGCGCGCCTCGATGTTCATGCGCTTGGCGTACTTCTCCAGCTTGACCTCGTAGCGGCTCTCCACCTCAGCTTCGTCGAGCACACCCGTTTCCGCAAACAGGGCGCGGGACTTCTCCGTCACGAACGCGGGCAGCGCGTCGGCCGTGGTGGGCAGGTTCGCGAGGCCGCGACGCTCCGCCTCCTCATGCCACTCCTCCGCATACCCGTTGCCGCCGAACAAGATGCGCTGGTGATCGGCCAGGCTGCCGCGCACGAATTCGAACGCGCGCTCGGAGAACTCATCGGCCGGGACGTCCTCCATCGCGTCGGCAAAGCGCTTGAGCTCGTGGGCGACGGCGGCGTCGAGCACCATGTTGGCATCCGATGCGTTGACCGCGGACCCCGGCATGCGGAACTCGAACTTGTTGCCCGTGAAAGCGAAGGGCGAGGTGCGGTTGCGGTCAGAGTTGTCCTGCTGAAGCTTGGGCAGCACGTCGGCGCCCAAGTCCAGCACGCCGTGCGCGGCATGCACGCTCGCACGCCCGTCGACGATCTTCTGGACGCACTCGGTCAGAAGATCGCCCAGGAAGATGGAGATGATCGCAGGCGGCGCCTCGTTGGCTCCCAGGCGATGGTCGTTGCCGCAGGTCGCCACGCTCGCGCGCAGCAGGTCCTGGTATTCGTCGACCGCGGCGATCACCGATGCGAGGAAGACCAGGAACTGCAGGTTGTCCTCGGGCGTCTCGCCGGGGTCGAGCAGGTTCGTATCCTCCGTGGCGAGCGACCAGTTGTTGTGCTTGCCGCTGCCGTTGATGCCCTCGAACGGCTTCTCGTGCTGCAAGCACACGAGGCCGTGGCGGCTTGCGATGATGCGCATCTCCTCCATCATGATGAGGTTCTCGTCCACCGCGCGGTTGGCGTTGGTGAACACCGGCGCCAGCTCGTGCTGGCAGGGCGCGACCTCGTTATGTTTGGTCTTGGCGGCGATGCCGAGCGCCCAGAGCTCGTCGTCGAGCTCCTTCATGAAGTTGTTGACGGTGGGGCGGATGGCGCCGAAGTAGTGCTCCTCGAGCTCCTGGCCCTTGGCGGGGGCCGCACCGAAGAGCGTCCTTCCCGTGATGATCAGGTCGGGACGGCGTGCGTAGTCCTCCTCCTTGATCAGGAAGTACTCTTGCTCGTTGCCCACGGAGGGCACGACGCAGCGCGGGTGCTTGCCGAAGAGCGCCAGCACGCGCTTGGCTTGCATGTCGACCGCCGCCATCGAACGCAGCAGCGGCGTCTTCTTGTCCAGTGCCTCGCCCGTATAGGAGCAGAACGCCGTGGGGATGCAGAGCACCTCGTCTTTGATGAACGCGGGGCTGGTGGGGTCCCAGGCGGTGTAGCCGCGCGCCTCGAACGTGGCGCGCAAGCCCCCGTTGGGGAAGCTCGACGCGTCCGGCTCGCCCTGGATGAGCTCTTTACCGGTGAACTTGGTGATCGCGGTGCCGTCACCCACGGGGTCGAGGAACGCCTCGTGCTTCTCGGATGTGATGCAGCTGAGCGGCTGGAACCAGTGCGCATAATGCGTGGCTCCGCGCTCGATCGCCCACGTCTTCATGGCGTGCGCGACGTCGTTGGCGACATCGATGTCGAGCGGCTTGCCCTCGCTCACCGTCGCGTTAAGCTTCTTGTACACGTCTTTGGGCAGATAGCGCCTCTGGGCGGCGTCCCCGAACACCATCGTGCCGAACCGGTCCTCCAATGCAGGCATGGGCGATCCCTCCTTCACGGCGCGTGCCGTGCAGCCGGAGATGACGACGACGGGAACGGATGCCCGCCGTCCGAACGCACATCAAGATAGATGCCTGCTGTTACGCCGTCGTTGCCCTTTGGTAACCCATCCGCTTCGATGTGGTGAACACTGCGCTTCGAAACGGTTTCCGATGGATGGACCGGCGGTTACGTTCTTGTAGCCGGGATGTTTTCATTTGATGACGCGCAAGATGTGCACGGCAGGAACGGCGATGCGCCGCCACGCGCAAAAGGCGTGACGGCGCATGGGGACGCTTGTTATGCTTCGCCGGTGATGAGCCCTTCGATTAGCCCGCTCGCAATCCGCGACTATGGCAAGGGCCTCTTTGGAGCGTTGGGAAACTAGAACGCGGCCTGGACGGCGTCGCCGAAGGTCTCCTCCAGATACGCCTTGAAGTCGTCGGTCGTAAGAACGCCCACCAGCGCCACGATCCGCTCGTCGTCCTCGAGCTCGGGCGTGGTGCAGATCACGTTGGCGTATTCGTTGGCGATGGCCTCGGAATCGGCGCTCTCCTGCGCCACGGCGTCGGCGAGCGAGAGCCCGGCGTCGATGGCGTAGTTGCCGTTGATGACCGCGAAGTCCACATCGGCAAGGGTGGAGGGAAGCATAGCGGCCTCCTGCTCGGAGAACTGGATGTTATGCGGGTTCTCCACGATGTCGTTCGGCGTGGCGGTGATGCCGGCGTCCCCGGCGAGGGTGATGAGCCCCTGCTCCTGCAGCAGCAACAGGGCGCGACCCTCGTTGGTGGCATCGTTGGGCACCGAGATGGTGGCGCCGTCCGCAACCGCGGCGAGGTCGCTCGACTTGCCGGCGAAGACGCCCATGGGCTCGAAGTGGATCTTGCCGGCGTTCACGAGGTCCGTGCCGTTCTCCTCGTTGTAGTTGTTGAGGTAGTTGATGTGCTGGAAGTAGTTGCAATCCACCTCGCCCGACGAGGTGTCCTGGTTGGGCAGGATGTAGTCGGTGTACTCCTTCACCTCGAGCGTGATGCCCTGCTCGGCAAGCGCGGGCGCGGCGAAATCGTTCAGGATCTCGGCGTGCGGGCTGGGGCTCGCGGCGACCACGAGGGTCTTCGTCTCGGTAGCGGAGCCGGCAGGCGCAGCGTCACCGCCGCTGCAGGCGGCAAGGGTCCCGGCGGCGGCAACACCGGCGAAACCGGCGAGGAGGGAGCGGCGGGAGAGGGAGGCGTTGAGGATGGACATGATCGGTTCCTTTCTATCGGAGATCTTCTGGGAACGAGCTTCGTACGGATGTTTCGGACGGGCGCCCCGCGCACGGAAGGCGCCGGGAAGACGAGTGCGCTAGCGTTTGATGAGGTCGCGATCGGCCTTCGCGCGACGACCCGCCGCCGTGACGGCTGCCTGGCCGCGGTGATCGACCCGGCGCGCCGCCAGGTCGCAGACGCTTTGGATGACCTGCACGATCACGATCAGGATGATGACCGCGACCCACATGACCTCCTCCACGCGACGATAGTAGCCGTAGCGCACGGCGATGTCGCCCAAGCCGCCCGCACCGATGGCGCCCGCCATGGCGGTGTAGCCCAACACGGAGATGAGCACGACGGCGACGCCGCGCACGATCGAGGGCAGCGCCTCGGGCAGGAGCGCCGAGAAGACGATACGCGGGATGCTCGCGCCGCAGGCCTCGACGGCCTCGACGCTCTCGCGCGGGACCTCGGCAAGCGACTGCTCGACCATGCGCGCGATGAAGGGCGATGCGGAGAGGACGAGCGGTGGAATGGTGCCAAGGATTCCCGACCCCGTCCCCATGACGAGGCGCGTGAACGGGATGATGAACACCATGAGCACGATGAACGGGAACGAGCGGAGGATGTTGACCACCCAGCCGAGCGCCGCCGAGAGCGCCGGCATGGGGCGAAGCGACCCCGGCGCGGTGAGGTAGAGCACCACGCCGAGCGCGAGTCCGATCACATACGAGATCGCCGTCGGCACGAGGACCATGACGATCGTGGAGCCCGTACCCTCGAGGAGAAGCTCGCCGTACTCGGCGAGAAACGCATTCACGGTCTCAGGCATCCCACTCAACCCTTTCCAACAGAACCTTGGCCGCCTGGGACTTGGGATCGGCGAAAACATCCGCCACGCTCCCCTGCTCGACCACGCGACCGTGCTCGAGCACCACGACGTTCTTGCAGATCTTCTCGACCACGCCCATGGAATGCGTGATCACGATGACCGTGACGCCCGTGGAGCGGTTGATGTCGCGCAGGAGCTTCAAGATCGTGTTCGTGCTGGCGGGGTCGAGCGCGCTCGTGGCCTCGTCGCAGAGGATGTACTCGGGGTCGCACGCGAGGGCGCGCGCGATCGCGACGCGCTGCTGCTGACCGCCCGAAAGCTGGCTGGGATAGGAATTCGCCTTCTCGCGCAGACCGACCATGTCCAGCAGCTCGAGCGCGCGCTCCCGATTCTCCGCCGTGACCTTGCCCGTCGCCGCAAGGAACGGGAAGCAGACGTTGGCGAGCACGGTCTTCTGCGCGAGCAGGCCGAAGCTTTGGAAGATCATGGCGACGCGACGGCGGTAGCTGCGCAGCGCCGCACCGGAGAGCCCGGTCACGTCCTGCCCGTCGACGACGATCTTGCCCGCGGTGGGCCGCTCGAGCAGGTTGATGCAGCGCACGAGGGTCGACTTGCCGGCACCGCTCATGCCGATGATGCCCATGATGTCGCCGTCGGCGACGTCGATCGTGACATCCTCCAGCGCATGGGGGGCATCCAGCGTGGTGCCGTAGGTTTTGGTGAGGTGTTGGATCTGAATCACGCGTGAGCTCCGCTCGACGATGTGGTGGCTAGAAGGCGACGGGTGCGCCCCCTGCCGAGGGCCACCCTAGCGAAGGCGCCCGGTCTCTGCATGCACGCGACGAGCTTGCGGCATGACAAAGTGCCCGGGCGAGGGCATCTCCATGACCATCATCATCGTGATATGTGCGGCAGACGTAATCATGTGGTTTAGGTTAGCAGCGCCCGACGGGTGACGCAAGCGCGTTTCCAACATGTTGCCGAGCCGCGTGCCGCACCAAAACAGAGCCCGCCCCGTGCACATGGTCGAGATGCGCATGCGCGGTCGACCGTGTGCACGGGGCGGGGGCGGGGGCCTGCCAGATTCGCGGCAGGGCTCGCTACTCGGCAGCCTTCTCCTCGTTCTTCAGGCTGTCGACGAACTTCTTCTTGCTCTCGTTGTAGGCCTCGAGCGTGACCACGTCCTCGATGCGCAGGTTGATGCCTGCGATCTCAAGGCCGGTCATGGCGGTCAGGCGCTCAGTGACGCGCTTCTTCACGTCCTCGAAGATCGCCGGCGCATAGCAGCCGTACTCGATGATGACCGAGATGTTCACGATCACGCGGTTGTCATCGGTAACCTCGACCGTAACGCCCTTGGTAAGGTCTTTGGCACCCAGCTGCTCCTGGAAGAAGTGGATGAGATTGCCCTTCATGCCCAGCACATGGGGCACCTCGCGGGTTGCCATGGCGACGATCTTCTCGATGACGCCGTTGGAGTAGGTGAGCGAGTCCTCGGAATCGTCGAGCTCATCCTCGTCGTAGGCGTCCGCGTCGGCATCGGCCGGCACCGGAGCATCCACCTCGCCGGCATCCGCTTCGGGCGCGGCCGCATCGTCGTCGGCGCCGGAGGCGTCTTGTTCGACGGCGTCGACGTCGTCGGCGACCTCGCTCAGTGCCGTCTCGACCGCCTCGGCATCCGGTGCGATCTCCACCTTCATGTCGAGCGTGGCCTCGGCATCCTGTGCCGGGGAATCAGTCTTGAGAGCCATCTTGACCCCTCTCGCATCGTGGCCTGATCGGCCGCTCCACCGGTTTCGCGGGGCATCCCCGCCGCTAGCGCCTGCTGCTGAACAGACGGCTGAAGAAGTTGACGATACCGTTGTCGCCATCGCGGATCTGACCGACCATGGCGCCGACGCCCACGAAAACCGCGATGACGATGGTGTCCCACAGGCCGATCAGAAGAATGAGCACCGCCAGGACGAGGCCGACGAAGCCGTAGGTGACCGTGAAGGGATGACGTCGGGCATAGGCCCACGCGGCGGCGCCGAGCCCCTTGACGAAACCCACCGCCTCGCGCAGGTCCTCCGAGGACGATGCGCGCGCCGCGGCATCGGCGGCGGCCCCGCGCACGGCGTCGGCGGCGGCGCTCGCCGCGGCACCGAAGCCGGGCCGGTCCTCGGCCTCTCCCTCATCCTCGAAGACGGGCTCCGTCTCGATCGAGGTGCGCGGGATCTTCACGGTCTTGTCGGGGGCATCTTTGAATTCGCTCACGACGTTCCTCCTTGGATCACCGTGGTCTTACTGGGTAGGAATCGAACGCGCACCGTGACATCGGAGGTGCCGAGCAGCGTCTCGCACGCGCGACGGACCGCATCCTGCACGCGATCGGCCAGTTGGCTCAAGCCCTGATCGACGAAGGCGATCGCCTCGATCTCGACGCGCACGCCCGCGACGTCCGCCGCGGCGGCACGGCACCGCACCGACTCGACCATCACGCCCGCATCCTCTGCCGCGATGCGCGCGACCGATGAGACCGCATCGGTGGCGACCTCGATATCGGAGCGGCCCTGCAGGCGGACCACCGAGATGGGACGGCGCTGGAAGAGCGTGCGGAGCACCACGGTCACGACGCCGAGCGCCGTGAGCGCCATGCAGACGACGAGGGCGACGCGCAGGGGAAGGCGGCCCATCAGCTCGGTAAAGCGCTCCGTGGTCGCCGGATAGATGAGCCCTCCCAGAAAACCCAGCGAGCCGACGGCGGCGAGCAGGAACACGAGCGCACAGATCTTCTTGAAAATGCGCAAGCGCCACCTCCTCGTCCGCGAGCCGCTTTGCCGGGCCCCATGTGGATACATGTGTTTGATTATACGCGAGCGGCACGGAAGCGCATACGGGCGCAAACAAACCGTAATCGCCGAAAACGCTGCCGGAGAGAAGCGAGATACAGCGATGCGTCGGCTGTTTGGGCGACAGGGGGATGCGCGCGGTCTCCGCACGGTCGGCGCCGGTGCAAACGAAGAAGGGGCCTTGCGGCCCCTTCTCAACAGCTGAAAAACATGACGTCGGCTCGGCGGCACCCGGGCGCCGCGCGACCGAGGCTCGCCTACTCCTCCTCGAGCGCGGCGATGACCTCGTCGGTCATGTCCATGGTGTTGTAGACGTCCTGGACGTCGTCGAGCTCCTCCAGGCGGTCGATCAGGCGCTGGACCTTCTTGGCGTCGGCGGGGCTGACCGCGGTGGGGGTGGTGGGAACCATGGTGAGCTCGGAGCCCTTGACCTCGATGCCCTGGCCCTCGATGCCCTTGGACACGGCCATGAGCTCGGACGGGTTGGTCCAGACGATCCACTCGTCACCGGCGTCCTCGTAGTCCTCGCCACCGGCCTCGGCGACGGCCATCATGAACTCGTCCTCGTCGCCTGCGGCGCCGTTGGCCATCAGGTTCTCCTTCTTGTCGTTCGGGTCGACGATCTCTTTGGAGACGACGATCTGACCCTTGCGCTCGAACTGGAAGGCGACCGAACCGGTGGTGCCCAGACTGCCCCCGGAGTGGCTGAAGGCGGAGCGCACGTCGGCGGCGGTGCGGTTGCGGTTATCGGTCAGGCACTCGACGTAAACCGCGACGCCCGCGGGGCCGTAGCCCTCGTAGACGATGTTCTCGTACACGGCGGCATCGGCACCGGCACCGAACGCCTTGTCGATCGCGCTCTTGATCTTGTCCTTGGGCATGGACTGCGCCTTCGCCTTGGCGACCGCGGCGGCGAGGCTGGCGTTGTTGTCCGGGTTGGGATCGTTGCCCAGGCGCGCGGCGACGGTGATGTTGCGCGAGAGCTTGGAGAAGAGCGCCGAGCGCTTGGCGTCCTGAGCGCCCTTGCGATGCTTGGTGGTTGCCCATTTGGAATGTCCGGACATGCAGGTCTCCTTCGAAAACGTGCTTGACGCCGCGGCAGCCGGGAAGCGGTCCCCCGCGGCGCATATGACCATAAACGGATTGATGATATACCGATTGCCCCCGCGGTGAAAGCGACACGAAACCGTGACACGCAATTTGCATGCGTTCGCGGCGACCGCCCGCGCGCGGAGCCGTCCTCCCCCGCGCGCGAACCTCCGCGCGCACGCCGCCGCGCACCCCGGTATATATATTGGTGCGCCTCATTTTTTCCGCAGGTAGATATAGGCATTAAGATTGCATAAGTGCTCTTGAAAACCCCCATTTGAAGAACTAGCATACTGCGTCATCGCAGGCCGGGCATCCGGAGGCCCCCTGCGGTCTTGCGTCTTTTTTTCTTGCCGGACGGCATCTTCGCCATCCGGGCTGGGGAGAGGAGAGGTTTCATGGGAAGCCGCACCGACGCCGGGAGCGCGACATCGCCCCGAGCGTCCGCGGGGGCGCACGGCGCCTCCACCGAGCGGGTCGAATCCGGGGAGCGCACCGAGGCGCTCGAGAGCATCCGCACGTCATCCGTCATGGACGCTTTCCAGCAGATGACATCGGGACCCGCCGGCCTGAGCTCCGCCGAGGCGACGGAGCGCCTGGGCACCTTTGGCAAGAACCTGATCGAAAGCGGCAAAAAGCGCTCGCCGCTGCTGGCGTTCCTGTCCAATTTCACGCACCTGATGGCGGTCCTTCTGTGGGTCGCGGGCACCATCGCCTTCGTGGCGGGACTGCCCGAGCTCGGAATCGCCGTATGGCTCGTGAACATCGTGAACGGCGTCTTCAGCTTCTGGCAGGAGCATCGCGCCAGCCAGGCGACCGAGGCGCTGCGCAAGATGCTGCCCGCCTACGCGACTGTGATCCGCGACGGCGAGCAGGTGAAGATCCTCGCCGAGGACCTGGTGCCCGGGGACGTGATGCTGCTTGCAGAGGGCGACAAGATCTCTGCCGATGCGCGCGTGATCCAAAGCTCCGACCTGCAGGTCAACCAGTCGACGCTGAACGGCGAATCGACCCCGTCGCGCAAGACCTCCGACGCCGTGCTGGAGGAGGGGCTCTCGGCAGCCGAGATCCCGAACCTGGTGTTCGCCGGCACGAGCGTCTCGGAGGGCAACGGCCGCGCCCTGGTGTTCCGTACCGGCATGACCACCGAATTCGGCAAGATCGCGAGCCTCACCCAGAACATGGAGGCGGCCGAGAGCCCGCTCACGCGCGAGCTCAACCGCCTCACCAAGCAGGTCACGATCTTCGCCATGTGCATGGGCATCGCGTTTTTCCTGCTCAGCATGTTCGTGGTCAAGGAGCCCTTCGCAAGCTCGTTCATCTTCGCGCTCGGCATGGTGGTCGCTTTCATCCCCGAGGGCCTGCTGCCCACGGTCACCCTGTCGCTGGCCATGGCGGTGCAGCGCATGAGCCGCCGAAACGCCCTCGTGAAGAAGCTCGACTCCGTCGAGGCACTGGGTTCCACCAGCGTGATCTGCACCGACAAGACCGGTACGCTCACCCAGAACGAGATGACGGTGAACCACCTGTGGACCGCATCGCGCGAGTACGAGGTCTCGGGCGTGGGCTACGCCCCCGAGGGCGCCATCGAGGCCGAAGGGAGGAGCTGGCGCGCCGTGGACGACGCGGACCTCGAGCTTCTGCTGGAAGGCGGACTGCTCTGCGGCAACGCGCGCCTCGCCGCACCCGAGGAGGCGGGCAAGCGCTGGGAGGTCTTCGGCGACCCCACCGAGGCGTGCCTTATCGTCTCCGCCGAGAAGGCCGGAATCGACCGCACCGAGCTGGAGCACCGCATGCCCCGCGTGAAAGAGCTCCCCTTCGAGAGCCGCCGCAAGCGCATGACGACCATCCATCAGCTGGAGCATCCCGTGATGGGGGCGCGCCGCATCGCCTTCGTGAAAGGCGCCCCGAACGAGGTGCTGCGCCTTTCCGACACGGTGCGCATAGGTGGCAGGACCCTGCCCATGACCGACGAGCTGCGCGCGCAGATCACCGCTGCGAACGACGCCTACGCCGCCGACGGCCTGCGCGTGCTCGCCGTGGCCGTACGACCGCTCGACGGGCCCGAAGCCACCGGCGACGTTCCCGCTGCGATGAGCAGCTACGAACCCGACAACATCGAGCGCCATCTCACCTTCGTCGGCCTGGAGTCCATGATGGACCCGCCGCGGCCCGAAGTCGCCGCCGCCGTGGCCGAGTGCCGCCGCGCCGGCATCCGCATCGTCATGATCACCGGCGACTACGGCCTCACCGCGGTGAGCATCGCCCGGCGCCTCAAGATCGTCGAGGGTGACGACGTGAGTGTCATCTCTGGCTTCGAGCTTGGGAAGATGGACGATGCGACCCTGAAGCGCAAGCTGGCAGGCCAGGTGGTCTTCGCACGCATGGCACCCGAGCAGAAGCTCCGCGTGGTTACCGCGCTGCAGGAGATGGGCGAGATCGTCGCCGTCACCGGCGACGGCGTGAACGACGCGCCGGCACTCAAGAAAGCCGATATCGGCGTCGCGATGGGCGTCACCGGCACCGACGTGGCCAAGGAGGCCGCGGACATGATCTTGACCGATGACAACTTCGCCTCGATCGTGGCCGCGATCGAGGAGGGGCGCGCCGTCTACAGCAACATCCGCAAGTTCCTCCTCTACATCCTGAACTCCAACGCGCCCGAAGCCGTCCCCAACGCCGTGTACCTGCTCTCGGGCGGCGCCGTGCCGCTGCCGCTCACCACGATGCAGATTCTGACGATCGACCTGGGCACCGATATGCTGCCGGCGCTGGGGCGCGGCACCGAGCCGCCCGAGGAGACGATCATGGACCAGCCCCCGCGCGATCCGAACGAGCGGCTGCTCAACCGGCGCGTGCTGGTGAAGGCTTTCCTCTGGTACGGCCTCATGGGATCGGTCGCCGCGATGCTCGGCTACTTCATCGTGAACATCCTCGCCGGCTGGATGCCGGGCGCCCCGCTCGCAGGGCTGGGCGACGACGCGGACCCCATCTACATCCAGGCGACCACCATGACGCTCGCCGGTATCGTGTTCGCGCAGATCGGCCAGGTCATGAACTGCCGCACCGAGACCACCTCGGTCTTCAAGATCGGCCTGTTCTCGAACCGCCGCATCCTCATCGGCATCGCCTTCGAAGTGGCGCTAATCGTCTTCCTCACCGTGTTCCCCCCGCTGCAGGGCGTGTTCCACACCGGACCTCTGGGCTGGCAGGACTATGTGTTCCTGTGCTGCATCCCTCCGGTGGTCATCGGGATCGAGGAGGCGCGCAAGGCATGGCTCCGGCACCGCAAGGCGGCCCGCACCGAACCGGCACGTACGCGCTAGACTCATCGGTGAGCCGCTATCGGCAGCAAACCGATATCGGCAAGCCGCTAGGCTTCACCAACCGCATGAAAGGTTGAGATCATGAACGTAATCATCGTAGGCATCGGATTCATGGGCACGGGGCTTGCCCGCCGGCTCTGCAAGCAAGGATTCAACGTGGTCGCCGTCGATCAGGACCAGCGGTCGCTGGACGGCTTGGGCGACGACTTCATCGGTCGTCGCGTGCGCGGCGTCGGCTTCGATCGCGACATCCTCATCGAAGCGGGGATCGAGCGCACGGACGCCGTCGTCTCGTGCATGGGGTCGGACGAGGCAAACATCGTGGTCGCCCACGTGGCGCGCTCGACGTTTCGCGTTCCGCGCGTGATCGCGCGCCTGCACGACCTCTCGAAGGCGGACACGTACCGCCGCCTGAACATCCAGACCATCTCCCCCAACGCATGGGGCATCGCCCGCACCGCCGAGCTGCTCACCTATCGCCATCTGGATGACGTCTACGAGGTCGGATCCGGTGACGTGCATCTGGTGCGCGCCGACGTGCCGGCGCTCCTTGACGGCACGACGGTGCGGGAGCTCACCGCGATCGGCGAGGTGCAGATTGTATCGGTCTCGCGCGACAACGCGACCTTCATCCCCACCCAGGGCACCGAGCTCCATGACGGGGACATCGTCTACGCCGCGGTCGCGACGTCGGCGAGCAGGAAGTTCAAGCAGATGCTTGGCATCGCTGAATAGGAGGAGCCATGCAGATCATCATCGTTGGCGGCGGCAAGACCGGCGCCTACCTCGCTTCGGCCCTGACCGCCGACGGGGCCTCCGTCACCGTTATCGAGCCGCGCCCCGAGGCGATCGCCCGCATCATGCGCTCGTGTCCGAGCGCCCGCATCATCGAGGGGACCGGATCGGACCCCCAGACGCTCGAGGAGGCGGGTATCCGCATCGCCGATGCCGTAGCCGCCGTCACCGGTCAGGACGAGACCAACCTGGTCGTCGCCATGCTCGCCAAGATGGAGTTCTCCGTACCCCGCGTGGTCGCCCGCGTGAACGATCCGGCGAACGCCTGGATGTTCACGCCGGCGAACGGCGTCGATGTGGGCGTCAACCAAGCCGAGCTGCTGGGGCGCTTCATCGTCGAGGGCATGAACCTGCGCGACGTGTACACCCTCATGCGCCTGGGACGCGACGAGCACAGCATCGTGCAGGCGACCGTGGGCGAGCGTGCGCGGGTCGCCGGCGCGGCGCTGCGCGACATCGAATTCCCCGCGCAGACGATCGTGGTCGCCGTCGATCACGAGGGCGACCTCGTCGCCCCCAACGGCGATACCATCCTGCATCCCGGCGACGAGGCGGTCATCTTCACCAGCGAGCAAACGACCGACGAGATTCGCCGGCTCTTCTCGTAGGCCCGCTCTCCCGCGACAGCTTTACCCCAACAGGACGCCGACGAAGCCGCATGTGGCCTCGCCGGCGTCCCGTTTTACCCGTAGATGCAAACTTTGCACCATCTCGAACAGGTTGTTCCTGCTATGCGCCGTAGGCTCAATCGCATAACCCCAGTTAAATGTGGTCTTGATATTCGTCCCTACTTGGATGAATCGCGTCCAGCTGGTGCAAAGTTTCCGCCATCCGGCAAACGGGGTGGAAATCACGCCGTCGCAGCACCGGGGCCGTCCTGAAAAACCGGTTATTCGCCCGGAGAGGACGACTTTACGCGAGATAATCGCGCTGCGGCCGCTTGAGGCGGCGCGAGGCGACGAGGATCACCGCGCCGATAACGATGAGCGGAAGGCTGAGCAGCTGCCCCATAGTGATGACATCGCCTAGGATGTAGCCGAGCTGGGCATCGGGCACGCGCACGAACTCCACCAGGAAGCGTACGACGCCATAGCCCAGGATGAAGACGCCGGCGAAGGTACCCTGAGGATGCGGCGGCACGCGGCGGCTCAAGGCGAACTGGATGGCGAAGAGCACGATGCCCTCGAGGAACGCCTCGTAGAGCTGGGAGGGATGGCGGGGCATCTCCCCCGCCGAACCGCCAAAGACCACGCCCCACGGCAGGTCGGTCGGCTTTCCCCACAGCTCGCCGTTCACGAAATTGGCGCAACGCCCCAGGCACAGCGCCAGCGGCACGCCGATCATCGCAAGGTCGGCGAGCGTCCAGGGCGAGAGCTTAAGGATACGGCACGCGATGACGCCCCCGATGGCACCGCCCACGAGCCCCCCGTGAAAGCTCATGCCGCCATGGTTGAAGGCAAGGATCTCGCCGGGATTCTCAAAATAGTAGCCGTCTCCGTAGAACACGATGTAGAAGAGGCGTGCACCGACGATAAGCCCGAAGACCACGCCGAACACCACCGACATAAGGTCGTCCGCGGTGATGGAGAGACCCCAGCGTCGTTGCGTGCGATACATGACGACACCAGTGATGAGCGCACCCACCACGTAGGCAAGTCCATACCAGTAGATGGTGATCGGCCCCGCCGAGAACGCGACGGGGTCGAGCATATGGTAGAGGTCGTTGAGCACGGCGGCGCCTTAGAATGGCTGGTACTCGTCGTAAAGGTCCGCCATATCGCCGCCACCGGGCAGCTCGTTCACCGAGACGACGCGGGTGACGCCGGGCACGTTCTCCTTCAGGATGCGCTCGATACCCATCGAGAGCGTGAGCTGGCTCATGGGGCAGCCGGCGCAGTGCCCGGTGAGCTCGAGCGAGACGACGCCGTCCTCGTCCACGCTGTGGTAGACCATGTCGCCGCCATCTGCCTGCAGGTTGGGACGGATCTGATCGAGAACCTTGACCAGAAGCTCTTCGTTGACTGCCATGGAATCCTCCTTTTAGGGAAAACCCGGACGCGCCCTATCAGACGCCGGGCAGGGTGCTTGCCGCTCATGCGCTGGATGCGGGCCCCTTTCGCGAGCCCATCACGGGTCCATATGGTACTACACTACCCACGTTCATCGCAGGCAAACACGGGAACGCCCGGGCTGCGACACGGCTGACACGATACCAGACCCTAACGCGGAGCCGCGCCGGGGCACGGGACCACAGCGGAGCGCATGCCGCCGCTGGACGCGGGGGCATACCGCCGCTGGATGCAGGGCGCATGTCGCCTCTGGACGCGGGTCCGGATCCAGGCTTCTGCCGCCCATGTGAGGTCCGTGGGATCGCAATCGAGCGGAGGCGTGAGCGGCTTTGCAAAAATGTGTATGGCGTTTCGAAATTGTGTATGGCTTCTTGTCGCCGGCGCGTCGGTCCGACTCGATCAACTGAAAGAAAATACCAGGTAAAACCTATTGGTCCAAAATGAGTCCTCATGAATCCGAGGGCGGCTCCCATACACAATTTCGTTTCGGCATACAGAATTTCCCGTTTTCTGTATGGGAACGCGTCGACGCTACCTCGCGAGCCCCTGGATGACGCTCGCGAAAGCGACGATGACGCCGACGATGGACTCGCCGCCGAGGAGCCCCGAGGCGACCACGACACCGGACTCCTCGGCCGCATCGCCATCCGTGCCTTGGCGACGGGCGAGGAGGTCGTAGGCCAGACGGACGCCGGCGCCGAGCACCGTGGAGAGCGTCATGTAAAACGGCAGGTATACACCGAGGCCGAGCATCATGGCCGGAATGCCCGCACAGTAGAGCGCGCACCCCGCCACGAGGCCGGCCATGAAGCCGGGCGCGCTCGGCACACCGGCGACCATGGTGGCAACCACGTTGGCCTGCGCCGAGACGAACAATGCGTCCGTCCCGAAGGCGTCCGGTCCGTAGGCCGCCAGCAGCGCTTGCAGCACCACCGCCGCGACCACGGTGCCCAGAATCGCACCGACAGCCTGGCCGACCCACATGACACGGGGGTCCGTGCCGATGATCTGGCCGGTCTTGAAATCGCTCATGACGTCGCCGGCAAGGCCGCACGCAACCGCAATCACACCGGCCACGAAGAAAAGCTGCACTTGGGAAACGTCCGAGAAGGCAGCCACGAACAGAAGCACGATCAGCCCGAAGATCTCCATAGGGTCGATGCCCGACTCGCCGACCGACTGCGCGCTCATGGCGGCCGTCACGAACGAGAGCAGGACCATGACGATGGCGGCTACGGGACCGAGCCCCAACGCGATGCAGATGATGAGCGCCGCCACCGCAGCCATGAGACCGAGAAGGCCCCGGTCAGCACGGCGCAGATGGCCGAAGAACCCTTCCGTTCCTACGCTGGAAACGTCTCGGAAGGTCTTCGGTACGGCTTCTTCCTCGTCGCGAGTTCCGTACGAGCCGGAGGCGCCCGTGGCGCCTCCGTGCGAGCAGGGCTGCCCGAGCGCCGCAGAAGAAACCGTACCGACGCCACGGGAGAGCCGCTTCGAGAGAGGCGGCCAGATGACGTCTTTCAGCACCACGCCTGCACCCGAGCCCATCATGAGGCCCATACCGAGGCTCTGCACGATTCCCTGTGCGGTATCTGCACCCCACAGGCCCGCCATGCTGCCGAGCGCCACAATCCCGAGCCATCCGAAAACGGCGCCTGCGGCCCACCAGAGCATGGAGCGTCTGCCCGCTAGAAAGCCGACCGCCCAGCGCATGGGGGAACATTGGATGCCGAAGGCCACTCCCGGCACCGGCACCTGAGCCACGAGCGAAGGTATCGCACCCAAGACGTCGCGCAGCACCGCCCAGACGCCCGCCGCCGCCATGGAACCGAAAAGGCGCTTGCCCGTGGAGGCAAAATCGCGTGAGGCGAGCAAGGTCTCGGCAGCCGCCGTGCCGATGGGGTACTCGAGGTCGGAATCCTCCACGAAGCGCTTCCGGATGAGCGCCGTCGCCACGAGACCCAGAAGCGTGCCGGTGAGCGCTACCGCGAGCATCTCCCCGAAAGTGGTGGTATCCGCCGCGCCGAGAATCCAGATACCGGGAACGGTGAATGCCAGACCGCCGGCGACCATGGACCCTGCGGACATGATGATCTGCGTGACGTTGGCTTCGTTGAGGCTCGTTCGCCCCATGGCGCGCAGCAGCACGAGCGCGGTTATGGAGGTGAAGATCGTAGGCCACGGCAGCGAGCCCATCTTAAGGGCGGTATAGACCGACGAGGCCGTGATGACGACGCAGCCCGCGCAGCCGATCAGAATGCCGGCGGCAGAGAGCTGCCCGCGCACGGGGTGCGAAGCAACGGATGGCATATGAGACGCTCCTTCGTATATCCGCTCCCTCCATGGGAGTCGGGTTACGGCACGAGTTCGCACGTATAATACGTCCGAAGGAGCAGCGCGTCCACTCGGAACGCACGACGAAGCGGGGATCTTGATGATAACGCCTGAGGAAGATATCCGGATAATCACCGTCGACGTCGGCAACATGCTGACGCGCCTCGGCGTGTTCGAGCTCGCGGATGGAAACGCGCCCGCACTGAGCGGATCGTGCGCACTCACCAGCAAGCCGACGCTCACCGCCGATGAGGCGCTCGTGGAGCTCCGCCATGCCCGCAGCCTGCTGCCCGCAGGCGACGTCGCGGGGGCGATCCTCTCATGCGTGGTGCCCGCGCTCACCGATTCCTGGCGCCGCGCGCTCGAGCGCGAGCTCCGCTGCCATGTGCTCGTGGTCGGACCCGGTCTCAGATCCGGCATCCGTCTCAAATTCGACAACCCCGCCGAGGTCGGTGGCGACCGCATCGCCGACGCCATCGCCGCGCGCGAGCGCCACGGCGCGCCCATCCTGGTGGTGGATCTGGGCACGACGACCAACCTGGAGCTCGTCGACGCGGCGGGCGCCTTTGCCGGAGGCGTCATCGCACCGGGCATCGCACTCGGGGCGCGCGCCCTCTCGAACGCCGCGGCGCGTCTGCCCGTGATCGAGCCGGCCCCGCCCGCCCGCGTGCTGGGCAGAAACACTGCCGAGGCCATGCGCTCGGGCGTCGTCCTGGGCTCTGCCGCCATGGTCGATGGGCTTGTCGACGCCATCATCGCCGAGCAGGGCCTTGATCCGAACCTCCCCATCATCGTCACGGGTTCGAACGCAGGCGTGCTGGCGCGCCTCATGCGTCACGACGCCGTCGTCGACGACGAGCTCACCCTCCACGGGCTCGCCCTCATCTGGGTGGCCAACCGCCGGTAGCACGCAGAGGACGGGGTCGCCCGCAGCACGTGCCTGCAGGCGGCCCCGTCGCCTATGATGCCAGCGCCCTGGCGAGAGGATCCGTTACCGGCCCACGCCCTCGCCCAGGCGCTCGGCCACGGCGGCGACCGCCTCGTCGGACACGGCGCCGCAGGCGGTGCAACCCGAAGACGATGCGGCAGCAGGTGATGCGGCACCGGCAGCGCGATCGGCGTCATCGGCCGCACGGCCCTCGTCCCCCGTATGGTC